>NZ_JBBGZC010000006.1:205587-327885 GCF_037479395.1 Comamonas sp. MYb21
GATGCGGCG
Organism: Comamonas sp. MYb21; assembly: GCF_037479395.1. Taxonomy (NCBI): domain Bacteria; kingdom Pseudomonadati; phylum Pseudomonadota; class Betaproteobacteria; order Burkholderiales; family Comamonadaceae; genus Comamonas; species Comamonas sp. MYb21. Next base: position 205,597 of record NZ_JBBGZC010000006.1, read on the forward strand.
GCCCCCGGGCCCCCACCGGCTGTGGCGTGAGATTCACCCCCGGGCGGTGGGGCGGGGGTTTTTTTAATCGGCGCCCCGCGCGCGGCAGGTCTGCCGCGCGCGTTGGGACTTCCGGCGCACGAGTTCCGCAGGGCCCAGAGCGGCGCTACGCCAGAACTCGCTGCGGTGGGTGGGAGGAGTCCGCGGGACACGGGAGCATCGAGCAGCACCGATCACCCGCAATCCCGCGCAGATCTGGCTTGTGACAACGCACCCGGACAACCCATGAATCACCAAGGCGTCAGCGAGATTTTCTTTGAAGAGTCCTACACCGTGCCGGCAGACCAGACGGCGAAGTCGCTCTTTGCCCGGCTGCCTCACGGCCGTGGCTATGCCGAGCGGCTGATTGAGTGCCTTGCCACCGGCTACCTGGTGGCGGTGATCGAATCCGTCTGCATCCGGGAAATGCAGCAGTACGTCGATGAAGCTGAAGTGGTGGTGGGTCGCACGATCCGCATCGACCACCGAGGACCCATACCGCCAGGATCCTCTGTGCGGCTGCGCGGATGGCTTGAACGGATGGGAGAGCGGAGCGCGACGTTCCGTGTGCAGGCCTGCGACAAGGAGGAAATCGTGTGCGAGGCCACAGTCACACTGGTGGCGGTGCAGCGGGCGACGATCGAGACGCGCATCGCGGCCAAGGTCGAGGCGCTTCAGCGTGTGCACCAGCACATGGGAATGGCGCGATAGCCCGTGGATGCGAGCATGCGTCCGTACTGCCAGGGCGACTTCCTGACCTTCTCCCGCAGCCGTGCTCAGGACGTGCGCCATACCTGCCGCAACGTGAATTGCCTGGTGCTTGAGCGTCGGTGACGGCTGGCGTAAATCGCTTCGGGTGGTGTGCCGCGAGCGCTGCGCGATGGTGAGACGACCAGGTGCCGGGGCCATGAATCCTTTCTGTACAGGATCACCCCCACAGCGGCCTTGTATTTGCCGTGAATCCTGGCTCGGGCATGGCGGTGCTGCACTTCGTTTGCGCCGCCTCGGGCTTGTTCGCCGCAACCGTCCGGCCCGACAAATTTCCCCTCCGCTGTGCGGATTCCTCGCGCGGCAAATTTCTTGGGCCTCCCGGTCCTTCGCTTCGCTGCGGCCCCTTTGCCTCGCTGCGGGATGCGGCGCGCCCGACCCTCGCCCATCGGATCACGCCAAGGCCGCGATGGGCGCGACCTGGACAACCTCGAAAGGACTTCATCATGGCCAACATCGGCACCTTCACCGCACAGAACGGCAGTTACACCGGCACGGTTCGCACCCTGACGCTCAACGTCAAGGTCCGGCTTGTGCCCAGCGACAAGACAAGCGAGAACGCTCCGGACTACCGCGTCGTCGCTGGCAATGGACTGGAGATCGGCGCAGCGTGGAAGAAACTCAGCAAGGCAGAGCGTCCCTACCTGTCCGTGACCCTGGACGATCCATCCTTCCCTGCCACCCTCTATGCTCGCCTGGTCGAAGGCGAGGATGGTGCGCACAACCTGATCTGGTCGCGCAGCAAGGGCGACTGACGCCGCCCTCGGCGCCCCGCTCAGCGGGGCGCTTTGTCCCGTCTCTTTGGAGGGGAGGGCGGTGCGTGCGTTGTTTCGCCCGGTAGTACGGAAGTACGACAAAGCGTTCATCCGTGTTTGCGGATTCGCACATTGTTGGATCTGTGGGTTTGCTGCTCTGTGGGTTTCCGTGAATCCGTCGTGATGGGTTCACTGGACTGCGGTTTTGCGTAAATGTGTCTTTGTGGCTTTACTGAGTTGTGCGTCTCCGGCTTTGCCGGATCGCGCTGGCGTGCTCTGCACCGAGCCACCGGTGGCGTCTCGTCCCTGCGGGCTTTCATCGCTGACGCCTTCGCCCCTGCGGTGCTGCGCGCTGTGCTTACCTCCTGGGGATCGACCTGCGGCCCATCCCCGCCGCGCTGGGCTTGGCGCCCCCTTCGATACCGCCGAACCGGCTCGCCGGATCGGCAGGGAGGGCTGTGACTTCGATGACCGACTTGTTTGGTCGGGCGGGGCTGGCTTGCTGTTCCCTTCACCGTATCACGCCGTTCTCGTCGTCAAGGTCTGCGCGTGCGGTGCACGCTGGCGTCCTGGCGGCCGTCTGCGAACCCTGACGGCTGCGCTGCGCCGTGCTGCTTCCGGTCTCGGGCAATCCCGCCCTGATTCCTTCCAAGGAGAAGACCATGACGAAGCTCATCACGGACGAACAACGCGCGCAACTGCTGGCCAATGGCCGGCAGTCTCTTGAACAAGAAAACTTCGACCCCGCTCCGGTGGTCAAGCTGTTCACCCCGGACGCCGGCGCGACCTGGCTGCTGACCGAGATGGACCCCGACGATCACGACCACGTGTTTGGGCTGTGCGACCTGGGTCTGGGCTATCCCGAATTGGGGTGGATAAGCCTGGCAGAACTTGCAACTGTGCGTGGCCGGCTGGGACTTCCGGTGGAACGGGACCGGCACTTCACTCCGCTGAAGCGGCTGAGTGTCTACGCGCGTGAGGCGCGTCTTGCGGGGCGGATTGTGGCGTAGCAGTCCCGGGCGCCGCTTCGGTGGTGCCCTTCACTGTGACATAGGCGGTCGCTTCAGTGCTTTGTTCGGGGCCGAAGCGTTCGCAGCAGGCGCCTACTAAATGCCCGCAGTGGCAAGAAGCGTGGATGGGCGAACCTCGAGCGCCTCGGCGATCTTGCTTAGGTTGATCACTGCCACGTTGTGCTCGCCTCTCTCGATTCCACCCATGTAGGACCTGTCAATGCCAGCGAGGTCCGCCAATGCTTCCTGAGAAATATTGCGAGTGGCACGCGTACGTCTGATCGCATCGCCTATTGCGATGAGGATCGGGTCTTTTGCGAAAGACGGAGACGGTTTGGCCACAACCGTCACTGTCTCGGGTGACGGGAAATAACACCACGGGATAAGATACCCAGTTAGGAGTGCTACTGAAATCCACTGGTACTACAGGCCGGACGCACGTGGCATGCGATGACGGCTACGGAAGCCCTTCAACGGAATACCCGTTGAAGTGTTTGCGTTCTGTACTAGGATGTAACTCTTAGATACGACCACGATGCCCTTTCTTACCAACGAACAGCAAAGCCAGATGTTGGCCAACGGCACTGCGCGTGCGCGCGGTGAGGCATTGGATCCTCTGCCAGTCGTCAAGCTCTACACGCTGGATGCTGGGGCCGTGTGGTTGCTGACGGAACTGGATGTCGACGGTGATCGGGCGTTCGGGCTCTGCGATGCTGGCACGGGGTGTCCCGAGTTGGGGCATGTCAGTCTCTCGGCCCTGGAGGGTGTGCGGGGCCCACGGGGCATGCGCATCGTGGCCGATCTGCATTTCAAGCCGCGCCAGACGCTCTCGGGCTACCTGGCCGACGCGCAGCGCGACGGTTCGATCAACGACTGATTGACACAGTCCTTTCTCGATCGCGCGGTGCGCGACGTGCCGTCGCCGAAAAAGCCACCCTGTAACTTTCCCTCTGTGGCAGGTTTCCCCTTTTTCTTGGAGGATTCCGTGACCACGCCAACCCCCGAAGATCTTCACCATGCCCAGTGGGGTGTGTTGGCCGCCTACCTGTACGTGCTGGACCTCGACGATCCAGCCCTCGCTTGGGAGTACCTGCGTCGCCACCCCGGTTACCGCGCGGATTGGGCCCGAAGCAGGCGCGTGGTGTCCTTTGCCCGCTGGGGGTTGCGATGTCGCCGAAGATCCTGCGTTGGACGGGCGGGTTGCGCACCCGTTGTGGCTGTCGTCCCCTGACGGACTGCTGCATGTGCGTGCCGTGCATGCGCACGGTGCCGCAACCCGTCGGTTCGATCTGTGGCGCATCCCGGGCCGCAAGCGCCTGGCGATGGACGGCCACGACCTGGCACTCACCGCAGATATCAGCGCGCTGCGCATGCGCTTGTCGCTCTCAGGCATGCTGGAGGATGGTGATGCCTATGCGGGCGCTGTGCCACTGACTCCGGGTCTTCGCGGTCAGCTCGACGGGTACCGCGAACAGGCACAGGCCCTGGAAGGCCATGCACCTCAGATCTCGCACGTGCGGGCGGCCACCCGTGCCGCTTTGCTGCACCTGCGCGCCCTGCAGGCGCTCGATGCTTCACAGTCGGGAGCGTCGCATCGCGACATCGCCCAGGCCCTGTTTGGCCTCGAAGCCGTCGTCCTGCGCTGGAGCGAGGATGGTGAACTCCGCGCGCAGGTGCGTCATCTGCTGCGGCGCGCTGAATCGTTCATGAATGGCGGGTATCTTTCTCTGGCGGCTGTGCTGGATCCCGCTGCAAAGCCCCCCGGAGACGAACCGGTGCGCTGAATCTCTCCCTGCCTGGATCGGGCCCGATTCCCGAGACTGCCTCCATCGGGCCGCGAATGGTTTGCGGCCCATCGACAGCGATGGAGTACGTCATGGCCGTTGGCAGTTCTTTTCCGTTCCGTGCAGCTGCAGTGGCTGCGCCGCAGTCCTCTGCGGGTACTGTCCCCGCAGCGTCTGCAAATCCTGAGTTCCTGACCACCGAAGAAGCGGGAGCCTTTCTGCGGCTTTCACCGCGCACCTTGGAGAAGCAGCGCGTTCTCGGTGGTGGCCCGCGCTTCCGCAAGTTCGGCGCACGGGTGGTCTATGCGGCCACTGACCTGCGTGCCTGGGCCGATGGCCGTGCCTACGGCATGACCTCGGACCCCGGCTACGTGCAGCGTGACTCCGTCCGTTGATCTGACCGGACGAGAGAGGCACTACGGATGTCAAAGCGCCCGAACGAACGCGAGCAACTGTCGCTGTTCCGCGCGCTGCCGGGCAGCGACATGGCGCTGCGCGATGCGCAGGACCTGATGGCCTACCCGTTCTTCTCGCTCGCCAAGTCGCCGCGCATTGTGCCGATCCGATTTGAAGCGGGCGGAATCTCTCTCACGGTCGAGGGGGTACCCGAGCACGGCATCGCCACCATCTGGGATGCCGATGTGCTGATCTGGGCTGCGAGCCAGATCATCCAGGCCAAGAAGGAAGGCATTGCGCCTTCGCGCCTGATGGTGGCCACACCCTACGAGATTCTGCGTTTTGCACAGCGTGGTACCGGCCGCAGCGATTACTTGGCGTTGCGCGCCGCGTTGGACCGGTTGCAGTCCACCACCGTCGCCACGACGCTGCGCCAGCGCGAGCGCCCGAACGGCGCCATGCGCGTGCACCGCTTCTCCTGGATCAACGAATGGAAAGAGTACGTCCAGCCAGCTGGGCGTTCCGACGGCATCGAACTCATTCTGGCCGACTGGTTCTTTACCGGCGTGATGGACGAGGGGCTGGTGCTCACGCTCGATCCGACGTACTTCCGGCTTTCAGGGGGGATTGAGCGCTGGCTGTACCGGCTGGTACGCAAGCACGGTGGCCGGCAACAGGCGGGATGGCGCTTCGACATGCGCCACCTGCACCTGAAGTCGGGCAGCCTGCAGCGGCCCTCCGACTTCGCCATCCAGGTGCGCCACCTGGCTCGGCGCCAGGCGCTGCCAGGTTACTGGCTGTCCATTGAGCGCAATGGCGGCACCGAGTGGCTGGTTTTTCTGCCCGATCCGGACAACCGACCCCGGAGCGACTTGTCCACAGATTCTGTTGAAGAACCTGTGGATGGCTTGGGGACGGGATCGGTGGATCGCCCGCACGACCCTCGGGGTATCACCCGCAGAAGTATCGGTGGATCGCCCGCACCGATCGACCGGAAAGCCATGCCCAGTAACGGTTTGGGCCCTCCCTAAACAACTAAAGGGATACATAAATGGAAGTCACGCGCGCGCGAGCAGACGCTGCTCAAAATTTGGGCAATGGTTCTGCGATGGCAAATCAGGCAGGTCCAGAACCCCAGAGCCTTTCACCAGAAAGGCAAGGCCGCCGCCCCGGCAAAGTGATCGCCCTGCTCAACCAGAAGGGCGGGGCAGGGAAGACAACGCTTGCTACGCATCTGGCGGGCGAACTGGCCCTGCAGGGTAGCCGCGTCACGCTGCTCGATGCCGATCCGCAGGGCTCCGCGCTCGACTGGGCGCAACGGCGGCTCCAGAGCGGGCAGGAGAGGCTGTACGGGGTGTTCGGGCTGGCCCGGGACTCCTTGCACCAGGAAGCGCCGCAGATCGCCTTGCAGGCGGATTTTGTGGTGATCGACGGACCACCAAGGGTCGCAGCGCTGGCGCGCTCCGCGCTGCTGGCGGCCGACCTGGTGCTGATACCCGTGCAGCCGAGCGCCTACGACGTGTGGGCCAGCCATGAGATGGTGCAGCTCATCACGGAGGCTCGGGTGTTCCGGCCGCAGCTGCGCGCGGCCTTTGTGATCAACCGGCGCGTGGTCGGCACGGTCATCGGGCGCGAAGCGCGTGCAGCGCTCGCGGACCAGCCGTTCGCCGCATTGGAGACCGAAGTCTCGCAGCGCATCGTGTTCGCCGACAGCGTGGCTGCTGGGCGACTGGCCTGCGAAGTGGCGCCGCAGTGTGCAGCTGCGCGCGAGATCGTGGCGCTCGCGCAGGCCGTGCGGGAGGTACTGCGATGACGGCACTCCCTCCAGCAGTGACGCCGCACCGGGTGCCGATCGGACGCAGGCCCGGTGCGGATCCTGCATCAACCTGGGTGCGGCAGGCGGACGCGCCTGAGACACCGGCCAAGGCCTCCATCTACACCGCGCGGCTCACCATCGATGTGACACCGGCGCTGCGCGGGCGCATCAAGGTTGCAGCGTTCCGGCGTGGCATCACAGCGGCGGACATGCTGCGCGAGTTGCTGGAGCGCGAGTATCCGGAGGACGGGACATGACGGCGCCGGGATCCCATCTGGCGCCAGCCGTCCGGCAGACTTCGCTGCAGGCGAGGGTGCCGGAGAGGCCGACCCGCATGCGCGTTTCGCTCGCTTTCGTCGAAGACCGGGTGAACGTCTGGCTGCGGTTTGGGCAGCCGACGGTGGAGGTTGTGCTGGACCGCTGGCGGCGCGTGGCCATGTTCATGCCGGGTACCGTGTGCTGTCGTGTGAAGTGGATCGGCAACATCTATGGAACGGTGCTCTGGCAGCTTCTGGTGATGCAGGCGCCGACACCCTTTGAGGGCGCGCAGCGCGTAGCGGGTGTGCTGCCGGGCGCGCGCATACTGCTGCGTGCCGATGGCGAGATGCAGGTCAAGGCGGTGCTTGCGGCCATTGATGCCATCGAGGTACTGGGCATCAATCCCTGCACCATTGCCGCCACCTACTGGCGCACAGTGGGCAACCGATTGGCTGCACGCCAACCACTGCCGGTCTATACGACCGAGCGGCATGCGGCGCATCTTGCGCGCGAGGCGTTGCGATGAATCGCCGCATGGCCTTGGCCTGCATGAGCATCGGCGTCGCTGTGCTGTGTGCGCCAGCGGTGGTGCAGTTCCCCGCGCGGTTGGTCTACAACCCAAGCGACAGCGTTCCTCGTGGCTGGTACAGCATTGGATCGCCTAACTCGCTGCATATCGGTGGCGTTGTTTTGGTCCGCCTTCCGGCGGGTGTGGCGGCCCTCGCGGCGCAGCGCGGATACCTGCCTGCGGGCGTTCCTTTGCTCAAGCGGATTGGTGCTGTGGCGCCGCAGTCGGTGTGCGTGGGGGAGGGGGGTGTGCGCATCGATGGCGTGGCCGTGGCGGCGGTGCTTGCGGAGGATGGTAGGGGCCGGCTGCTGACGCCTTGGGCGCAGTGCCGAGCGCTTGCCGTTGGGGAGCTTTTCCTGCTCAGCGATGTCCATCCGGCGTCGTTCGATAGCCGCTACTTCGGTCCTGTCGATGCGTCAGCAGTGATTGGCAGCGCGCATCCGTTGTGGACCCGGGGTACGCCATGAACGGTACTACTTCTCGCGTCTGCGCAAACTGTGTGGTGCGTGCACTTCTGGTGCGGGACTGTACTCAGCCTGCATTGCGAGCGTGCTCTTTACTACGCCGCAGATGCTGCCGAATTGCACCGACGCACGTGCGTGGGTTGCGTACCTCCGTGCAGAATTTTTGCCGCCAGCGTGCAGCGCCTGCTGCACCTTCGCTGCCTTTGAGGCAGCGCTTCGCACTCGGTGCGTGGCTGGCGGCGGGTCGGAGCCGGGAGCGGATGCGGAAGGCGAAGACGGAGGGCCAGATAAAAGGGGTGGCACGCCGCGCCCCGTCAAGCCAGTCTGCACGTGGGTTTGCGGCGGCACCGCAAGAGGTCTTGCGCGTGCCGCGCAGAGACTGGGAGCTGCATGGCAGCGGCTTCTGCTGCGTGCCGCTTGCGATGCGCTGCGCCATGGTGCGCTGGAGTCAACATGGCTCGCAATGAAGACGAAGGCTTTCGGGTAAAGCCTGCGGCCCCGAAGTCGCGTGGCGGGGCGCGCTCGCCAAGACTCGTTTCTCAGGTTCTCAAGCGGGTGTCGAAGGCGGGGGCGAAGTCATCCGGCAAGAACTTTGGCAGGCCAGCCAACACTTTCGGGCGTGGCCGTGTTGCGGCTTCCATTGCAGGGCAGCGCCTGGGGCCGAACGCGCGGCGTGTGGTAATCAAGTCCCGCTTGGTTGTGTTGCGGCGCGCCAGCCCAAACTCGGCAGCCGTTCACTTGCGCTACATCGAACGGGATGGCGTCAACCGGGACGGGCGGAAGGGCCAGGCCTACGGCGCCGGGACCGACGTGGCCGACCTGAAAGCTTTTCAGGAACGAGGGCAGAGTGATCGCCACCAGTTCCGGTTCATCGTCTCGGCTGAGGATGGTCAGAAACTGGAGGATCTGAAGGGCTTCACCCGCCACTTGATGCGCCAAATGGAGATCGATCTGGAAACCCAATTGGATTGGGTAGCCGTGGACCATTGGGACACAGACAATCCGCACACTCACATCGTACTGCACGGCCACACTGGAGGCCGCGCTAGCAGCAGAAAAGATCTTGTGATCGCCCCTGGCTACATTGCCCAAGGCATGCGCATGCGGGCCAGCGAGCTGGCCACCGAATGGCTCGGGCCTCGCACCGAGGCGGAAATCCGTCAAAGTCTTCTGCACGAAGTTGACCAACAGAGGCTCACCATTTTGGACCGGGTTCTGATCCGGCAAGCCGGTCCGGATGGCATCGACCTGACGGACAACGCGCGACATCCGCTGAGTCAGAACGCACTTCGGGCACGCTTGCAGCGGCTCGAGGGCATGGGCTTGGCAGAGCGGAAGGATGCATATCGCTGGAAGCTCCAGCCCGGCATGGCAACCACGCTCGACGCTATGGGCCAGCGCGAGGACGCACTGGAGACGGTGCGCCGTGCGCTTAAGGGCCAGCTACGCGAATGCGTGGTCCACGAGGTGCCGACCTACTCCGTCACGGGCCGGATTGCGGGCAAGGGCCTGGCCGACGAACTGCATGACCGGGGCTATCTGGTGGTCGATGGCGTCGACGGACGGGCGCACTACATGAAGCTGCCAGCCAGTAGCCAACTCAATGACCTTCCGACGAATGGCATAGTGGAGGCGCGGCCCCTGAATCAGGAAAAGCCAGTGGATCGCAACATCGCGACCGCCGCGAAAGACGGCGTCTACCGGACGGCCGAGCATGTGGCCCAACTGACGCAGGCCAAGAACCGTGACCCGCGATCCGCTGTCGATGCGCACGTCCGCCGGCTCGAAGCGCTGCGCCGCGCTGGCATCGTCGAGCGCTTGGCCGATGGCATCTGGAAAGTTCCGCCGGACCTGCTGCAGAAGGCTCGAACCCATGATGCCAAGAAAAATATGGGGCTGGCAGTCGAGCTGCGATCACATCTGTCAATGGATCAGCAGGTGCGCGCCATGGGTGTCACCTGGTTGGACAGGCAATTGGTAGGCAATAGGTCGATCGCGTCCGGCACAGGCTTTGCGGCTGAAGTGCGCGACGCGATGCGCGAACGTGTGGATTTTCTTGTTACGCAAGGACTTGCAGAGCGGCGCGGACGCCACGTGATTTTTGCTCAAGACTTGCTTGCGACCCTCCAGGATCGGGATGTCTCTACCGCAGGCCATGCACTCGAGAAGCAGACCGGGAAGACGTTCCAACCGGCTCGAACTGGCCAGCAAGTCAGCGGGACATACAGCCACAGCATTCAACTGACAAGTGGCCGGTACGCAGTGCTCGACAGCGAACTGGGATTCTCCTTAGTACCGTGGCGGCCGGTTGTGGAACCAAGGTTAGGTCAGCAGGTGTCGGCGCAGGTCAGAGGTCCCTTTGTCAACTGGCATTTCGGGCGCGGGCAAGGAATTTAAATTCTTGAAACCTGTGCGCAAGCAGATGCTTACTGGCCGATCTTTCCCGCGGTCACGGTCGTCATCTCAGACCTCACGTCGGATTGAAGCCAAACTTGTAGCCATCTAGGTCCAACATGCCGATTGAATCGAAAGCCTGGACGAATCCCTGCCTACTTGCACGCGCCTCCATTCTGCGTGCTGCCTCGACGTTGCCCTCCATCATTACGTAGCTTTGAACATCGAACAGCATCTTATGACCGTGCCCAGGGTAGGTAACCAGCCAGAGACGGGTCATTCGCGGTTTGTAGAACACGCCGCCGACCAGATGCCCCTCCTCGCTCCGGTCGAGCTGGAAGGCTTCGCCCCGTTCGAAGCTCGTGGTCAGCGCGCTTCGCAATGCTGGAAGGTGGATTGTCTTCACATCTGTACCGTGGCGACCGCGCATTGAGCGACGCGTAGGCGACGAACTCTCAGCGACTGCGTGAGACAGCGCGTCCTGGAAAATAGAGCTACGGCGGGGAAATTCGGTTGGCTCATTGCATCGATGGCATGTTCTGTCGCGCGGTAGCGCGACTGCAGGAGTAATCTGGAGCTTAGTTGTGCTGCACACCGCTAGAGGTAGCGGCTATCGCTGTCCAGCGGTCATTTGGCAGAGAACTCACCATCAAACAGTCTCTTCATGACTTGAATAAAGTCGTCGAGAACCTTTGATCGTGGCTGATGGGCTGGCAGCACCATTGAGAATTCAAACGGAATGGTGGGTGTGAAAGGGCGGCAAACAATTTTTGGATCTCGCAGATTGTTAGCCGTAAAGGGGTCAACGATGGTGACGCCCAGCCCTCCGGCAACCAAGCTGCAGGCGACATGGGCGAGAGTTGAGTCCACTGAGCGCTTGCATGACACGCCAGCAGTCTCTAGCGCTGCTTCTATCCGCATTCGCATAGGACTGTTGCGGCTCAGCGATATCAGCGATTCACCTTGAAGGTCAGTGACTCGCACGATTTTCCTGCGGACCAGGTGGTGGCCGCGCGGAAGGACGCAGATCGCCGCAACACTTGGAAGAGGGAAGACGGACACCCCGGGGTACTCGGTGCCCAGCATTTGAACAAAGCCAACATCAATTTGGTGAGCTGCCGTGAGTTCGAGGATGCCTAGCGAAGGGCGCACATCCAAGGAGATGTCCACGCCAGGTCTTGCAAGCGAGAACCGCCGGACGCCTTCACTGAGGACGCTGAGACCCAATGTGTGCATTGATGCAACGCGCAACGTGCCCGTGCGCACGGACTTCAGATCCTGCGCAACTCGTTCGACCTGTTCCATTCCTAGGTAAAAGCGGTCGACCTCGCGGAAGAGTCGCTGCGCTTCTGCACCAGGGATCAGCCTATTTCCTTCGCGCCGGAAAAGCCGTATTCCAAGAGTCTTTTCCAAGTCTTTGACAAGCCGGCTCACCGCGGGCTGACTCACCTTTAGATGCTCTGCGGCAACGGTCATGCTGCCCGTCACCATGACGTGACGGAAGGCTTCAAGTTGTCGGGGATTTAGTTCCATATGCGTTGCCATTTTGAATGGACAACGAGATGCTGCCACAGCTTGCACGATGTCAGTGCATAACGTTTTCTTATGTGCGTCCAACACTGTATGGCGTTGTGTCTTTAGGTAACTGTGCCTCATCATCGGGTCATCAAACAATGTTAGTTGCCCCTTACTCAAGACCCACATATGTTGAACTACGTGATCCGACGTCTCTTGCTGTTCGTGCCTATGCTCGTCGGCATCTCGCTAGCAATCTTTCTTGTTATGCATGCAATCCCAGGTGATCTTGCACGCATGGCAGCTGGACCCGATGCGGTCGAAGCCGATGTGGAGCAGATTCGCAAGACCCACGGGCTCGACAAGCCTCTACACGAGCAATACTGGCTGTACTTGCAGCGCTTGACGTTGAAGGGCGATCTTGGCGACTCCTTTCAAACCTTCGCGCCCGTTACCGAGGGAATCGCCCGAACCCTGCCAGCGACACTGGAACTGGCTACATCGGGCATGCTGCTGGCGGTAGCGCTGGGTGTACCGCTTGGCATCGCTGCAGCACTCCGTCCGGGAGGGGCGTTCGACAGCGCTCTGACCGCGCTGGCCGTGGCAGGAATCTCCATTCCCGGTTTCTTCTTCGGCTTACTGCTGATGCTGCTCTTCGCCGCGACCTTGGGCTGGCTACCGCCCACCGGACGCGGCAGTTGGCAGCAACTGGTGATGCCCGCCATCACGCTGGGTCTTCCCTATGTTGCTACCTTCTCACGGCTAGCGCGCTCCAGCATGCTCGATGTTCTTGGCGAAGACTACATCCGCACCGCTTATGCCAAGGGGGTTGCACGGCCGCGGGTTGTGTTGCGCCACGCCCTCTCCAACGCGTCGATTCCGTTGGTGACGGCCTTCGGCATGGACTTCGGCCGTCTGCTTGGCGGCGCAGTGATTGTCGAGACCGTCTTCGCCTGGCCTGGAATGGGCCGCTACATGATCGACGCGATCATGGTTCGAGACATATACGTCGTTCAGGGAACCATCCTGGCGTTTGCGGCGATGGTCATTCTCATCAATCTCATTGTCGATCTGGTCTATGGATTCCTTGACCCTCGCATCACCTATGCCTGAAGCGCAAATCGCTATGCCCCCAAACGCCTCCGCTGCCTCGGTTGGCAAAGATTCAACAGGCAAGTCAGTGGCCGATGGCGCTGGCCGGGCAGCAAGAGGCCGTACTGACGGGTTCGTCCGCTACCTCTTCAGCGCACGCCGCTGGATTGCACTGATATCGCTGAGCGTCCTGTGCTGCATCTTCGCTATCGCTGCCCTGGCTCCATGGCTGTTTAGCTGGGAGGCGGTCACACAGGTCAATCTCAATCAGGCGCTCGTCGCACCGGGAGCCGGGCTCTGGCTTGGCACCGACGAACTCGGTCGAGATCTGCTGGGCCGCATCGTCTGGGGTGCGCGAATCACGCTGGTCGTGGCCTTCGGCAGCGTGGGCCTCGGTATGGCGGTGGGGGTGTCGCTGGGCGCAATTTGCGGCTTCTACGCGAACGCCATAACTGGTGCGGTGATGCGGCTCATGGACTTCATGATCGCCTTCCCGCGCACTTTGGTGGCGATCATGGTGGTTGCCATTGCTGGCAACAGCGTGATGAGTCTGACGATCGCCATCGCAATCTCGACGATGCCGATCTACGTGCGCTTTTTCGCCGCACCGGTGCGGGCGCTGAAGGAGCGTGAGTTCGTATTGGCTTCGCGGGCCATTGGAGTGGGTGATCTGCGCCTGCTGGCTGCGCACGTAATCCCCAACATCGGCTCGCTCATCATCGTGCAGGCGACGACTTCTTTAGCCGAAGCCATTCTGATCGGCTCTGGGCTGAGTTTTCTAGGGCTGGGGCCGCCTCCCCCCATTCCGGAGTGGGGCGCCATGATCGCCAACTCCCGTGCACATCTTGCCAGCCATCCTCATGTGCTGCTGGCTCCGGGCCTGGTGCTGTGCATCGTGATCCTGAGCTTCAACCTTGTCGGCGATGCACTGCGCGACTACGTCGACCCTCGTTCCCGCACGTCGCGACGCTGACGCCGCGATCACGTTTCGACTTCAACACAACACGGAGACATTCCATGCGTCCCCTACACCCATTCTTCGCCCATCCGCTAGTCGCTGCCAGTCTGACTCTCGGACTGTTGGGCAATGCCGTTCATGTTCAAGCGCAGACCAGCCTGAGGTATGTGCAGGGCACCGAGATCGATACGCTTGATCCGGCCGTTAGCCGCAGCACGCCGTCGCAGATCGTCATGGCTCACATATTCAACCGCCTGGTGAACTGGGACGGTCCCGGCTTCAAGAAGATCGTCCCGGAGTTGGCGGAGTCCTGGAGCGTTTCGCCCGACGGCAAAGTCTGGACTTTCAACCTGCGCAAGGATGTGAAGTTCCATGATGGAACGCCTTTCGATGCTGCCGCCGTCAAGTTCAATCTTGACCGCCTGCGTAGCGCTGAACTTGCTTCACCCAATCGGTCCTACTACGCCGCCATCGACGCTGTGGAGACGCCTAGCGCCTACGTGGTGACCATCACCACTAAGGAGCCTTCGCCCACACTGCTGGAGGTTCTCGCGGGCAACTGGTCCTTCATCAGCAGCCCGGCTGCCATCGAGAAACGGGGGCGTGCCTATGGGCGCAACCCGGTGGGCACCGGCCCCTACATGTTCAAGGACTGGGTGCCCAATGAGCGCGCCGAACTGGTCCGCAACCCCGCCTACTTTGGCACGCCGGGCAAGACCGACCGTCTGGTATTCCGGCCCGTGCCTGAGAACGCGGCCCGCGTCATCGAACTAAAGGCCGGCAATGCGGACGTGGCTGCGAACGTGGCGCCCGAGCTTGCCGCAGAGTTCAAGGGCAATGACAAGATTCTGCTGCAGCAGGAACCCAGCTCCTTTCAGGTTTTCTTCGAGCTGAACGTCACTAAGCCGCCCTTCGACGACGTGCGCGTGCGCAAGGCTGTGAACCTCGCTATCGACCGAAAGGCAATCGTGGAGAAGATTCTGCTGGGTTACGGCCGACCGCCTAATAGTCCCTTCCCCGTCGGTACCCAGGGCCGTCGAGCCTTCCACCCGTACCAGTACAGCCCTGACGAGTCGCGTCGGCTGCTCAAGGAAGTGTTCCCCTCGGGCTATTCCGGCGTGGTGACCATGTGGACGCCTTCTGGCCGCTACACCAAGGATCGCGCCGTTGCGGAAGCTGTGCAGGGCTACCTCAACGCCATCGGCCTGAAGACGGACTTCAAGGTCTGGGAGTGGGCTTCCTATCAGAAGGCTCTGTACCGTCCCGAGCCTGGAAAGGGCACGGGCAAGGGCAGCAGCGACGCAAATATGTGGCTGCTCGGCACCGGCGTTCCGATGGCCGACATCCGCTTGCGGCGCAAATTGGCAACGAACGATCCGTCGAACCTCACCGGCTTTTCCAATCCGATGGTCGATGGTCTGTTGACGAAGGCTTCTATTGAGATGGACTACAAAAAGCGCATGGATGCCTATGGAGAAATCCAGCGCATCGCCTGGGAACTTGATCCCAGCACCATACCGCTCTTCGATCAAGTGCAGCTCATTGGCGTGCGCAAGGGTGTCAAGGGCCTGTCCATCTACAGCGACGAATCCATCCAGTTCCACAACGCCATCTCGGGACGCTGAGCCCGCATCTGGCCTTTGCACTAGCACATCAATGACATACCCCACTTCGCAAGAGATCCTGCTAACCGATGCCAGGCTGAGCGCGCCACCGGCGCCGAGGCTGATCAAGTACCACGACCTGCCCGGCCTTGAACGCGAGAAGAAACAGTTCCAGGAGTTCGTCGCCGTCGATATGGCCCACACCACAATGCTGGTCGAGGAGGGCATCATCTCGGCCGCTGCGGGCCGCGCCATCCTGCAGCAACTTCTCGCGATCCGCCACATGAAGCCGTCGGACTTTCCGACTGATGTGCGCAAGGGCAGCTTCCTGCTTCAAGTCGAGTCCTACCTCTTCGCAGCCATCGGTGAAGACGTGGGCGGCCAGATGCACACAGGTCGAAGTCGCATCGACCAGGGCGCCACCGTCCGCCGGCTCTACAAACGCAACCGTCTGCTGAACGTGATGGACCGGATCAACGATTTGCAGGATGCCATCGCCGAGCAGGCGCGTCACCATGCTCGGACCATCATGCCCGGCTACACGCATATGCAGCATGCGCAGCCATGGGTCTTCGGTCACTACCTGCTGAGCTTCAGCTCACGACTGCACGACAGCTTCCAGCGTCTGACCGAAGTATGGGCGCGTGTGAACCGCAATCCGCTGGGGGCGGTGGGTTTGGCCGGCACTTCTTGGCCGTTGAACCGCGCACGCACCACGGAACTGCTCGGTTTTGACGGCCTGGTAGAGAACTCCAAACTCGGCCGAGAAGCCTACTATGCGGCTGAGGCCATCGGCGCGCTCGCGTTCGTGATGGCTGATCTCAACGACTTGGCAACCGACCTGCATGTCTGGTCTAGCACCGAGTTCGGGCTGGTCGAAAGCGACGACAGCTACTGCGGCACCAGCAGCATCTTCCCCCAGAAGAAGAACCCTGCGGGCCTGGAAACCATCAAGAAGGCGGCGGGTTCGGCAACAACTTGGCTGGCCACGGCTCTGGCCACCTTCCGTGCCGAAGGGACAGGGGACCAGGCTGTTCGGGACCTGCCGCTGATCGACGAAGCGCTGACCACTACAGAGGGAATGCTCGACCTCTTCACCGGTGTGATCGAGACGCTAATCGTGCACGAGGAACGCATGGCTGCGTCCCTCAACAACAGTTGGTGCACGGCCAGCAACCTGGCTGACGTGATTGTGCGCGAGCGCAGCCTCTCATTCCGCCAAGTGCACCATATCGTGGCCCGTGTCGTGCGCAATGCTCTGGCAAAGGGTATTCGTCCCAGCGCATTGACCAGTGCGCTCCTGGACGAAGCGGCGCTTGAGACGGCGGGTATTGAACTCAAGCTCGGCGACCAAGTCGTGCGCGATGCGCTCGATCCGCGCCGATTCGTCGAAACCCGTGTCACCGATGGCAGCGTGGCACCTCTACAGGTCACTCGTCTGCTTGCCCATGCCCACTCGGAACGCGAGGCTGACCGCCGCTGGATGGCAGGCACCCGTGCCAAGCTGGCCCATGCCCACGAGGAATTGGATGCGGCGGTAGGGGGGATCGTTGCACTGGAGAGAACCGCATGAGGGCCGATCTCGTTGCCAGAGTGCAGGATCTGAGCGTGTCCTTTGGCGGTTTGGGAGAGGCGCCGGCGGTACGTCAAGTGTCCTTCGAGGTTGCGCGCGGCAAGACGCTGGCCATCGTCGGGGAATCCGGGTCGGGCAAGTCGGTGACTTCGCTAGCGCTCATGCGCCTGGTCGAACTCGGTGGCGGCCGCATCGTTTCGGGCCAGATGGAGTTGCGCACGCGCCACCACGGTGTGTTGGATTTGACGCAGGCGCCAGAGTCTCAACTGCGCCGCCTGCGCGGTGCGGACATGGCGATGATCTTCCAGGAACCCATGACCTCGCTGAACCCGGTGTTCAAGGTGGGCGAGCAATTGCTGGAGGCCATTCGCCTGCACCAGCCTGGTGACCGCGCCACCATGCTCGCCCGAGCGCTGCGCATCTTGGACATGGTGCGTATCCCCGACGCGCGCCAGGTGATGGGTCGCTACCCGCACCAGCTCTCCGGCGGCATGCGCCAACGCATCATGATCGCCATGGCGCTGGCCTGCGAGCCCACGCTCCTTATTGCCGATGAGCCCACCACAGCGCTTGATGTGACGGTGCAGTCGCAGATCCTGCAGATCATCCGCGGGCTGCAGGATGACTTGCACATGGGCGTGGTCTTCATCACCCACGACATGGGCGTGGTGGCCGAGATCGCTGATGAAGTGATGGTCATGCGCAATGGCGAGACGGTCGAGCGCGGCGCAGTCGGCTGCATCTTTGCGCAACCCCAGCATCCATACACACGAAATCTGCTGGCGGCGGTGCCTCGGCTTGGCGCCATGCGAGGCACCGAGTTGCCTGCCAAGTTTCCGCTGATCGAGTCTGAAGCCGCAGACGGCGATTCGGAAACGATCTCACACTGGGGGTTGCCTCTGAACGCGCATGCGCCGGACTACACACAGCCGCCGTTGCTGCGCGTGCGCAATCTGGTGACCCGCTACGACCTGCGCGGCGGCATTCTCGGACGTGTGCAGCGCCGCGTTCATGCGGTAGAGGACGTGAGTTTCGACCTCTTTGCTGGCGAGACGCTCGCCCTCGTCGGTGAGTCGGGCTGCGGAAAATCCACGACCGCTCGCGCGGTGGCGCGACTCCTGCAAACTCAGGGAGGGCAGATCGAGTTCGATGGCAAGCCTATCGGCGCTATGACCGGCGGCAGGCTTAAGGCGCTGCGGCGTGAAGTCCAGATGGTGTTCCAGGATCCCTACGCCTCGCTCGATCCCCGCCGAACAATCGAAGACTCGCTGCTGGAGCCGCTCACGGTTCACGGTATCGCGCACGGCGAGGAAGCGCGCCAGCGGGTCAGCGAACTACTGCGCAAGGTCGGATTGCTGCCTGAGCATGCGAAGCGCTACCCCCATGAGTTCTCTGGCGGACAACGGCAGCGCATCTGCATCGCGCGGGCGCTGGCACTGTCGCCGCGCCTGATCGTCGCCGATGAGTCGGTCTCCGCGCTCGATGTCTCCATTCAAGCGCAGGTCATCAACATGATGCAGGACCTGCAGCGCGAACTGGGCATCGCCTTTCTATTCATCTCGCACGACCTGGCCGTGGTCGAACGTGTGAGCCACCGGGTCGCTGTGATGTACCTGGGACGCATCGTGGAGATCGGCTCCCGCCAGCAGATTTTCGAGAACCCTCTTCATCCCTACACCCGCAAGTTGATGGCCGCCGTGCCGGTAGCAGACCCTGAGCGCCGCAATCTGCGCCAGATGCTGGATGGGGAGATTCCCAGCCCCGTGCACGACTTGGCCTACATCCCGCCGGAGCTGCGGCTAGAGGAAGTAGCGCCTGGCCATCTCGTAGCTCAGGATGCCCTGCTGGTGGCCTGATTCTGAATACAGCGCACAAAGGAGAGCCAATGCAATAGCGAACTAGACCCGGACATCTGCTGAATCCGTTGCCGTCTCTTTGCTTCGAGCCGAGAGCTCGGGCTTCCTTTTGCCGATCGTCCCTAAACCTATCGAATGCGAACCCGCTTTGGGCCGCGCAGGGATAGAGCTGCGTCTGCTTTCAGGAAAGAGGAGAGGCAGTCAACGCAACTATGACAAGTCGCCCCGCGCCGGGTAATTTTATCGGAGATCTTCAAATGAAAAAACACCTTCTGTCGTCCCTCATGTTTGCCATCTCGGGCAGCCGCTGGAACCGCACCGTCGAGCGCTGAGCAATCGCTATTCGCTTATCCACGAACCGCCAGATCACCATGAACATATTGACAGACCAGGACCAGAGACCGGCTTGCAGTTGGGGCGTTCAGGTTCTCATGGAGACGTCCATGAATCAGCTCAAGAGGTGGCTATTGCCGCTCGCTCTCGGGTGGGCGGCGCTGGGAGGGTCGCAATCCGCGCATGCCGTGCAAATCGTTGTCGGCCAAGTGGCGCCGCTGTCCGGATCAAACGCCAGCCAAGGACGCGCCTACGCCGCAGGCATGCAGTTGCTCTTCACTGCGATCAACCGGTCGGGAGGAGTCAACGGCCACACCTTTGCCCTGGTGAGCAGGGACGACGGTGGTCGATCGGGAGATACGGTTCAACTCACTCAGCAGTTACTGAGTGAGAGCCAGCCTACGTTGCTGGCAGGCTACTTCGGTAGCCGCAACATTTCCGAACTGGTCAGCTCCGGCATCTTGGAGAAGGAACGGATCGCTCTGGTGGGCTACCGGGCGGCCGATGTTCGGCTTGCCGCACCTCAGCTCTACAACGTGCGCGCGAGCCTGCGTGACGAACTCAGTGCGATGGGTAAGCATTTGACGACATTGGGCGTCACACGCCTGGGTCTGCTCTACGAGGAAGGTCCCGGAGCGGCTGCGCTCATAACGACTTTTGAAGAGATCCTGAGGGGGACCAACGCGAGCGTCGTCTCGAAAGCCGCCTACGCAGCCCATACCAAACGCTTAACGGACGCGCTCGACACCTTCATCACGGACAAGCCACAAGCCATCATCCTCGTGTGCAACGGGGAGGTTTGCGCGCGGTTCATCGAGCGATACCGTGCGGAAGGCGGAGCTGCACAACTCTTCGTGCACTCGGGTGCCGACATGGAGCGCGTGACTAAGCGGATTTCGGAGAACCGTCTTGCCTTCGTCTCCAGCGTCATGCAGGGGGTGGCCATCGCGCAGGTCGTTCCGAATCCGTTATTCGTATCCAGGCTGGCCAAGGAACTCACGGATATGGTGGGAAAGGGCAAACAGGATACGCCTGTGAGCTACGTCATGATGGAAGGCTACATCGCAGCGAAAGTGATCGCCGAAGCTGTACGGCGTCAGGGCGCTCGCCCTACCCGCGAGGGCATGGCCGCTGCGCTGGACAGCATCGACAGCCTCGACCTGGGCGGCTACGTTGTCGGGTTCAAGCCGGGTATGCGAGACGGGTCAAAGCGCGTGGAACTCACTGTCATCAGCGATACCGGAAAGATTCGGCAATGACGGCGATAGTTAAAGCAATTGGGTTTCCTTCCGGGACATCCCCCGGCTAGCCGTCAACTTAACCACTCATACGTTTTTTTTTACCAACTCACCCGATCGCCAAAGGAGGCTATGTATGAATTCAATTTTTAAGATCGCTGCTGCAGCCATGATCTCTCTCTCTTCCATCACCGTCTTCGCGGATATCTATCCGAACAAGCCGATTCGACTTGTTGTGCCGTTTGCCGCTGGAGGCACCACCGACAACGTCGGTCGATTGCTGGCAACTCGGTTGTCGGAGAAGCTCGGGCAACCAGTGGTGGTAGACAACCGTGGCGGCGCAGGGGGGAATATTGGGATGGATTTGGTGGCCAAGTCGCCCTCCGACGGATACACCCTGCTTCTTACAGGTGTGGCGACGCAATCCATCGGCGTGTCTCTTTACAAGCGTCTCCCGTTTGACCCTCAGAAAGACTTCACACCCATAGCTATTTTTGCGAGTGTCCCCAACGTACTAGTTGTTAATCCCAAGCTTCCCGTGAAAACGGTCTCTGAACTGATTGCGTACAGCAAGAGCAAGCCAGGCAGCCTTTTCATGGGTTCTGCAGGTAGCGGAACTACGAACCACTTGTCGGGTGAATTGTTTAAATCTATGACGGGGTCAACTTTCACTCATGTGCCGTACAAGGGCAGTGGCCCGGCAATGGCCGACTTGCTGGCGAATCAAGTACATCTCATGTTCGACAACCTGCCAGGCTCCTTGCCTCATGTGAAGCGGGGCGCTCTTCGCCCACTCGCCGTAACCAGCGAGAAGCGCTCTCCCGTTTTGCCAGACGTACCAACAATGGCCGAAGCTGGCGTGCCTGGCTATGTCGTAGATGCTTGGTTTGGGTTAGTCGCTCCCAAGAATCTTCCTAAGGAGGTGCTGGCCAAGCTTTCTCAGGAGGTTACGCAGATCGCTCAGGAGAAAGGGATGGTGGAGAAGCTCGCCGCACTTGGAGCAACTCCACTCACTTCGACTCCTGCAGAATTTGCCCAACGTATTCAAAGCGATACCGTTAAGTGGTCCAAGATCATTCAGGAGTCAGGAGCGACTGTCGACTGAACCGGTTCTTTCAAGATTCAAAAAGTGTCCGGCGAAGAAAGGACCGCATCAACCAAAGCGGCCGCAGCGACAGACGGTTCATGCCTTCAGTCTGTGTTGGATGAGATCAGTCTCGAGGTTTCCAAGCGGAGAGATCGCGGAAGAGTCGCTGACTACATCCCGGCACTCGCGCGGGTTGATCCATCGCAGTTTGGCTTGGCGGTTTTCACGACAGACGGTCAGCTCTTCTCTTCTGGAGATGCGCATGTAGCCTTCTCAATTCAGTCGATATCGAAAGTCTTTTCGCTGACTATGGCACTCGGTTCTATAGGCGATTCGCTTTGGCGGCGAGTGGGGCGGGAGCCATCGGGGAATTCTTTCAATTCCATCGTTCTTTTGGAGCACGAGAAGGGCATCCCTCGCAATCCCTTCATCAACCCGGGAGCGCTTGTAGTTACAGATGTGCTTCTATCGAGTCTCGCTCCGCGCGAGACCATTGGCGAAATTCTTCAATTCATGCGCGTCCTCTCCGGCAGTGAACAAATCTTGGTCGATCCTGGTGTAGCTTCAGCGGAGAAAGCCACTGGATTTCGCAATATTGCACATGCCAACTTTTTGAAAAGTTGTGGAAATCTCCTCAGCCCCCCAGAGCACGTGCTGGGTGTCTATTTCCACCAATGCGCCATTGCGATGGATTGCACCCAGTTAGCACGTGCTGGAGGATTTCTAGCTGCAGCTGGCCGCAATCCCACTACGGGGCTCAGCGTCGTCTCTGCTGAGAAAGCGCGGTGTATCAATTCTTTGATGATGACGTGTGGTCACTATGACGGCTCTGGTGACTTTGCTTTTCGTGTTGGCTTACCGTCGAAAAGCGGCGTTGGCGGCGGGATTCTTGCCGTGGTTCCCGGCGTCGCTTCCGTAGTGGCTTGGTCTCCTGGGCTGAACACGCAGGGCAACTCTGCTTTGGGAATCGCCGCGTTGGAAATGCTGGCGCGGCGAATGAATTGGTCGGTATTTTGAGGTCGCACGCCACCACCGAGAGATCTAGTTTTGAAATGCGAAGCGTCTCAATGATCGAACTACGACACCTTCGCTACTTCGTCGCGGTCGCAGAGGAACTGAATTTCCGTCGTGCTGCGGAGCGCGTTCACATCGATCAAACTCCCCTCTCGCGTGCCATCCGCGACCTTGAGGACCGGCTCGGCCTTCAGTTGTTCGTTCGCAGCCCGCGTAAGCTGCACCTCACTCCTGCCGGAGAACGCCTTCTGAAAGAGGCTCGCAAGGTTTTCATCCGCGTCGACCGCGCCTATCGCGTTGTGCGTGAGACGGATGCGCGCTTTCGTGCTCCACTGCGCATTGGCGTGGCCGATGGCATTGCCCAGCCAAAGCTCTCTGAATGCTTCGCCCGCTGGTGCAAGCTGGAACCTGCTATCCCGTTAGAACTGAACGAAATGCGCGCTTCGGAACTCGCAGACGGGTTGGAAAGGGGGGAACTGGATGCTGGCTTTTCATTCGGTCTTCTCGACAACGAAACTGTTGCGCAGCATCCGGCGTGGAGCTACCCGGTCATGGCGCTACTTCCCATGGGACATGAACTAGCGATGCAAGCGGTCCTTTCCATGGAGGAATTGTTGGCTTTTCCTTTGCTTTCCTATCATCCCGAGCGGCAGCCAGGCTTCTCGCATCAACTGCGGACCATCGTGCGCGGACACTCGACAACGCCCACAGTCGCGGGAGAAGCTTGTACGCTGGCAGGTTACGTAACGCGTATCGCTGCTGGTATGGGAGTTGGCCTGGCAGATGAGGGGCATATGGCAATGCTACGTCGTGGCGACGTAGCAGTCGTCCCTCTGAGTGAAGATGAGCGCGTGACAACGTTCGTGCTGCACAAACACCAGCGCTTCGGACTACACGGCGCATTGCAACGATTTCTCACGCACGCCACAACTTTGCATTGAATGTTACTTACATTGCTCGGGCCCGTGCCCCGACCCGCGTCAAAAGCTTTGGACAAAGCTCCCCTCCGTTGCAAGACTCCCGCGCGTGACGACCTGAAGGTTCTGCCCTCGGCCCCCAAGCCATAGCCAGCTATCCCGCCAGCGTACGCCGCTTCACGCCCTGATGGGTGTGCCTAGCGGCGGCTTGATTCCAGACTCATGCCTGTGTGCCACCAACGCGCACAAGCACTGAATCAACATACACGCAAAGGAGGGGCCCATGCCTGCATCAGCCACTGGCATCCTGTTCGGACAGATTACCGTGGTGTCTGGTGTGGCCATGGGCGGCGTGTGGACGGCCACTCAGTGGACGGCTCGCTCATTGGGCTACCAGCCCAGGCTTGGAACTGCCTGGTTCGAGCTGTCCGGCGTGCCAGTCTACGAGCCCTGGAAGCTCTTCGAGTGGTGGTACTTCTTCGATGCCTATGCTCCGCATGTGTTCGAGCGCGGCGGCTTTATTGCAGCATCCAGCGGTCTGCTCGCTACCGGCGCAGCCATCGCCATGGCGGTTTGGCGCGCCCGCATGGCCAAGCAGGTCACCACCTACGGCTCCGCTCGCTGGGCTGAGCAGGACGAGATCGCAAAGACTGGCCTGACGGACCCTGCCGGGGTTTTCCTAGGTAAGGCTCCCGGCAAGGGGGAGTCCTACCTTCGCCACGAAGGCCCGGAGCACGTGATGGCTTTCGCGCCCACCCGTTCGGGCAAGGGCGTCGGGCTAGTGGTGCCCACGCTGCTCTCCTGGCCTGGCTCCACCGTGATCCACGACATCAAGGGCGAGAACTGGAATCTCACCGCGGGGTGGCGCGCGCGTTTCTCGCACTGCCTGCTCTTCAATCCCACCGACGCCAGGTCGGCTGCCTACAACCCGTTGCTCGAAGTTCGTCGCGGTGACCATGAAGTCCGTGACGTGCAGAACATCGCTGACATCCTGGTGGACCCTGAAGGGGCCCTGGAGCGCCGCAACCACTGGGAGAAGACCAGCCACGCATTGCTGGTTGGAGCCATCCTTCACGTTCTGTATGCGGGTGAAGACAAGACCCTGCGCGGCGTGGCCAACTTTCTGTCTGATCCAGCTTGCCCTTTTGAAGTGACGCTGCACCGGATGATGACCACCCATCACTTGGCGGAGAGTGTTCACCCCGTGGTGGCATCTGCCGCCCGCGAAGTTCTCAACAAGAGCGAGAACGAACGCTCGGGCGTGCTGTCCACCGCCATGAGCTTCCTGGGCTTGTACCGCGACCCCACGGTGGCCGAGGTGACTTCTCGCTGCGACTGGCGCATTGCCGACCTGATCTCCGCCGAGCACCCGGTCTCGCTGTACCTCGTGGTGCCGCCCTCTGACATCAGCCGCACCAAGCCGCTGATCCGCCTGATCCTCAACCAGGTCGGCCGCCGCCTCACCGAGTCGCTGGATGGCTCGGACGGAATCGAGCGCCGGCACAAGCTGCTGTTGATGCTCGACGAGTTTCCAGCCCTCGGGCGCCTCGACTTCTTCGAATCGGCCCTGGCCTTCATGGCGGGTTACGGCCTGCGAGCCTTCCTGATCGCCCAATCCCTGAACCAGATCGACAAGGCCTACGGACCCAACCACTCGATCCTCGACAACTGCCATGTGCGCGTCGCGTTCGCGACCAACGATGAGCGCACGGCCAAGCGGATATCTGAGGCGCTGGGTACCGCGACCGAACTGCGCGCCCAGCGCAACTATGCCGGTCACAGGCTCGCTCCTTGGCTGGGCCACCTGATGGTGTCGCGGCAGGAGACGGCACGGCCGCTGCTCACGCCTGGCGAGGTCATGCAGCTACCGCCTGAGGATGAGGTGGTGATGGTCTCCGGCCATCCTCCCATCAAGGCCAAGAAGCTGCGCTATTACCTGGATCGCAATTTCACGGGCAGGGTTTTGAAGGCGCCGGTATTGGTCGCAGGCACCTATGCGGACCGGCCGGCGACGCGGGCGGACGATTGGAGTGGGTTGGCGCCGCTGGTGGCGCCTGGCGCGTCGAGTGTGAGCGAGGAGGGTGGTTTTGCCGACGAAGGCGGGCACCAGCTCAAGCCCGAGCTGGAGATTTCGCCGGTCGATGTGGACGAACCGGGCACTGGCGACCTGCTCGTGCTGGATGACGAGGACGATGTTCCGCTGCGGCCCCAGGACGTGGACAGGCAGCTCATGCGCACCGCGCGGCTGGCGGCACTGGATCCGGATGACGGGATTGCGCTATGAGCCGCTCGCGCCTGAACATTTTCATCGAGCCTGCGCACGCCAAGCGGCTGGACCAACTGGCCGTGCACAAGGGCGTATCTAAGTCCGCGATCGTGGCGGCGGCACTTTCTTCGTTCCTCTCGCCCGATGGCGGCGACCAGCGCGAAGCGGCGATGACCAAGCGGCTGGACAGACTCTCCCGGCAGTTTGATCGCCTGGAGCGCGACCAGAACATCCTGATCGAGACGGTGGCGCTCTACGTCCGCTACTTCCTTACGGTGTCGATCCCGGTGCCGGAGGGGCACCAGGACGCTGCGCGCGCGCAGGGCCGGGCGCGCTATGCCCAGTTCATCGAGCAACTGGCCCGCCATCTGCAGCGCGGCCGCAGCCTGGTCCGGGAGGTGCACGAGGAGATTGAGCCTGCCGGCAACAGTCTAGAGCCCAAGCCTGAATCCGGGAGTGCCGATGGCGCGCAGGCCTGACCAGGAACCGGGCCGCGAGGGCGTCAGCAATGCGGCGGTTTCTCTGGACCGGCGCGTCCGCATGCTGCGCACGGCCTTAGGACCGGAGATCGCTGCAGCCCTCGAAGACCCGGAGGTGGTCGAAGTCATGCTCAATCCGGACGGCTCTTTGTGGGTGGATCGGCTGGGCTCGGGGCGAGAGCCCACGGGTGCCTCTTTGTCGGCTCCAGTGGCTGAACGCATCATCCGCCTGGTGGCTGCGCATGTGCGTGCCGAGGTGCATGCAGGCTTGCCCATCCTCTCGGCCGAGCTGCCAGAGACGGGGGAACGTTTTTTGGGGGTGCTGCCGCCCGTGGTGCGTGCGCCCTCATTCGCTATCCGCAAGCGGGCGCTGCGCATCCTGACCCTGGCGGACTACGTGGCCGATGGTGTGATGACCGAGGCCCAGGCGGCCTTTCTGCGCTCCGCCGTGCGCCAGCGCCTGAACATCGTCGTGGCGGGTGGCACCAGCACCGGCAAGACCACGCTGGCCAATGCGCTGCTGGACGAGATCGCCCAGACCCGGGACCGGGTGCTGATCCTCGAAGACACGGTGGAGCTGCAGTGCCGATCCGACGACCACGTCGGCATGCGCAGCGAACCAGGGGTGACCACCATGGCCGACCTGGTGCGCGCCACCCTGCGCCTGCGGCCGGACCGCATCGTCGTTGGAGAGGTGCGCGGCGCCGAGGCACTGGACCTGCTCAAGGCCTGGGGCACCGGCCACCCGGGCGGCATCGCCACCGTGCATGCGGGCTCCGCACTGGGCGCGCTCACGCGTCTGGAGCAACTGGTGCAGGAAGTCTCCGTCACCGTGCCGCGCGCCCTGATTGCCGAGGCAGTGAATGTGATCGTCTTCATCGCCGGACGGGGACGCGCACGCCGCGTGCGCGAGATCGCCCGCGTCGTTGGATATGACAGCCAGGGCTACCAACTCGACACCACGCTGGGGCGATTGCCTTGGGTCTCGTCGTCTACGGCTTCCACTTCTTCCCCTTCCTCAACCCCTGGAGAACAGCCATGACACATTCCCGCGTTTCCGTAAAACCTCTTTTGCACGCTGCCGCCGTGGCAGCCGTGTTGCTGGCCATTGCCGTTCCCGCGCACGCCGCTGGCTCCAACATGCCGTGGGAAGCGCCGCTGCAGTCCATCCTCGAATCCATCCAGGGGCCGGTGGCGCGCATCGTGGCAGTGATCATCATCATTGCCACGGGGCTGACGCTGGCATTTGGTGATACGTCGGGGGGCTTTCGCAAGCTGGTGCAGATCGTCTTCGGGCTGTCCATTGCATTCGCGGCATCGAGCTTCTTTCTGTCGTTCTTCTCGTTCGCGGGTGGGGCGGTGCTGGCATGAGCGGCGGACTTGTCTCTGGGGCCATTCCAGGCTTCGAGGTCCCCTTGCACCGGTCCTTGACCGAGCCCATTCTGATAGGCGGGGCACCCCGCACGGTAGCCATCACCAATGGCACGCTGGCCGCCGCGGTCGGCTTGGG
This sequence comes from Comamonas sp. MYb21, assembly GCF_037479395.1. NCBI lineage: Bacteria > Pseudomonadati > Pseudomonadota > Betaproteobacteria > Burkholderiales > Comamonadaceae > Comamonas > Comamonas sp. MYb21. Next base: position 233,270 of record NZ_JBBGZC010000006.1, read on the forward strand.
CCTGCAGCTGTGGATCCCGGGCCTGGTGCTCTGGATCGCCGGGCATTCGCTGGCGGTCTGGGGTGCGCGCATGGACGCGCAGTTCATGCAGGTGTTCGCGCGGCACATCAAGCACCGTGTGCTGCTGGATGTCTGAGGTCAGCTATGGAGAACACCCCATGCTGAACCTCGCTGAATACCGGCGGCGCCCCGCATTGCTGTCCGACTGGCTGCCTTGGGCCGGGCTGGTTGCGCCGGGTGTCGTTCTCAACAAGGACGGTGCGTTTCAGCGCACAGCGCGGTTCCGGGGGCCGGACCTGGACAGTGCGACGCAGGGCGAGCTGATCGCCACCTCGGCGCGCCTGAACAATGCGCTGCGGCGCCTGGGCTCGGGCTGGGCGCTGTTTGTGGAGGCCGAGCGCCGGGAGGCGGGTGACTACCCACAGTCTGTGTTTCCTGAACCGTTGTCCTGGCTGGTCGACGAAGAGCGGCGTTCTGCCTTTGAAGAGGACGCGAGCCACTTCGAGAGCCGCTACCACCTCACGCTGGTCTACCTGCCTCCCGAAGAGGGCAGGGCGCGCGCCGCCAAGCTGCTCTATGAGAACGGCAAGACCGAAGGCGTGGACTGGCGCGAGCGCCTGGAGGCCTTTGTGTCCGAGTCGGTGCGCTTCCTGGACTTGCTGGATGGCGTGATGCCGGAGATCGACTGGCTGGACGATGCGCAGACGCTGACCTACCTCCACGATTGCGTGTCCACGCGCCGGCATCCGGTGGCGGTGCCGGAGGTACCGATGCACTTGGATGCGCTGCTGGCGGATGAGCCGCTGGTGGGTGGACTGGCGCCGATGCTGGGAGGGATGCATCTGCGCACGATGTCGGTGCGGGGATTTCCGACGTCGACCTGGCCGGGTGTGCTGGATGACCTGAACCGGCTGGGCTTTGCCTATCGCTGGTGCACGCGCTTCCTGTGTCTGGACAAGGCTGAGGCTGAAAGGGAACTGACTCGCCTGCGTCGGCAGTGGTTTGCCAAACGCAAGAACATCGTGGCGCTCTTGCGCGAGACCATCTTCCAGCAGGAGAGCCCGCTGGTGGACTCGGACGCGTCCAACAAGGCGGCAGACGCCGATGCAGCACTGCAGGCCCTGGGCAGCGACCAGGTGGCGTTTGGCTATGTCACTGCGACGGTCACCGTGTTGGATGCCGATGCGACCGCCGCAGACGAGAAGCTGCGCGCGGTGGAGCGGACCATCCAGGGCCGGGGCTTCGTGACCATCCCCGAGACCCTGAACGCGGTCGAAGCCTGGCTGTCCTCGATCCCTGGGAATGCCTATGCCAATGTGCGCCAGCCCATCGTCTCCACCCTGAACCTGGCGCACATGATGCCGGTGTCGGCGGTATGGGCGGGGCAAGAGCGCAACAAACATCTCGACGGGCCGCCGCTGATCGTCACGCGCACCGATGGCGCCACGCCGTTCCGGCTGGTCACGCACATTGGCGATGTGGGCCATACGTTGGTGGTTGGGCCCACGGGCATGGGCAAGTCGGTACTACTCGCCACCCTGGCGCTGCAATCCCGGCGGTACTCGAACTCGCGCATCCTGGCCTTTGACATGGGGCGCTCGATGCGGGCCACGGTCCTGGGACTCGGCGGTGAGCACTATGACCTGGGACTTGACGGCGAGATCGCTTTTCAGCCGCTGGCGCGCATCGACCAGGAGGGCTACCGCGCATGGGCCTCGGAGTGGGTTGAGGGGCGGTTGATACACGAAGGAATATCCGTCGGTCCTGCGGAGAAGGATGCGGTCTGGTCAGCCCTCAACAGCCTGGCCAGCGCTCCGGTGGAACAGCGCACCCTTACTGGACTGTCTGTGCTGCTGCAGTCGAATGCCCTGCGCCAGGCGCTGCAGCCCTATGTGCTGGGCGGTGCCCACGGCAAGCTGCTCGATGCGGACGTGGACCGGCTGGGGTCCTCGTCGGTCCAGTGTTTCGAGATGGAAGAGCTCATGCACAGCAAGGCAGCGACCTTGGCCGTGCTGTCCTATCTGTTCGCGCGTTTCGACGAGCGCTTTGATGGGGCACCAACCTTGTTGATCCTCGACGAGGCCTGGCTGTTCCTGGACGACCCGGTGTTCGCCACGCGTATCCGACAGTGGCTCAAGACGCTGCGCAAGAAGAACGTGTCGGTCATTTTCGCCACCCAGTCGCTGGCGGACATCCAGGGCTCCAGCATTGCGCCCGCCATCGTGGAGAGCTGCGCGAGCCGGATTTTTCTGCCGAACCCGCAGGCGACCGAGCCGCAGATCCGGGTGATCTACGAGGGCTTCGGGCTCAACGGCCGGCAGATCGACATCGTCGCGCAGGCCACGCCCAAGCGCGACTACTACTACCAGTCTCGGCTGGGCAACCGGGTGTTTGACCTGGGGCTGGGGCCCGTGGCACTGGCGTTTGCGGGGGCGTCCTCGCAGGAGCACCAGCGCGACATCGATGCGGTGGGTTCTGCAGCTCCCGATGACTTTGCAGCTGCTTGGCTGCGCCATCGCGGTTTGGACTGGGCTGCGAGCCTCATCCCTTCGTTTCCACCGCTTCCTGCGATTTCAAACCACTGAAGGAGGTTTTCATGAACTGCAAGATGAAGTCTCAACTGCGGCGCGTGGCACTGGCGGCCATTGCGGCGCTGTCCCTCGGCGCGGCGGTGCCTGCGCAGGCCCAGATGTTCGGGGGGCGCATCGTGTTCGATCCCTCGAACTTCTCCCAGAACATCCTGACCGCGGCGCGCACGCTGGAGCAGATCAACAACCAGATCCGCCAATTGCAGAACGATGCGCTGAACCTGGCCAAGCTGGATTCCAGCGCGCTGGGCGAGTTGCGGGCAGCGCTGGGTGCGACCAACCAACTGATCCGCCAGGCGCAGGGGCTGGCCTTCAACGTTCAGCAGATGGAAGCCGAATTCCGGCGGCTGTACCCGCAGGCCTACACCGCCTCGATCTCGGGCAACCAGATGGCGCTGGATGCGCGCCAGCGCTGGCAGAACTCGCTGGAGGCGCTGCGTACTGCGACCCAGGTGCAGTCGCAGGCGGTGCAGAACTTCGCGAGCGACGAGCGCACGCTCACGGACCTGGTCAACCGCAGCCAGTCGGCCGTGGGTGCGCTGCAGGCCATGCAGGCGACGAACCAGTTGCTGGCCCTGCAGTCGCGCCAGGCCATGCAGGCCCAGCAGCTGCAGATCACTCAGGACCGGGCGATGGCACTGGAGCAGGCACGCCAAGTGGCGGTGCAGGAGCGGGCGCGCGAGGTGCGTCGGCGGTTTCAGGGCGAGGGGACGCCGTACACGTCAGCGCCGGTCAGCTTCTACGGTCAATGAGGGGGATGCCGGCGTGGGACGCGCGCTTGGTGATGAATGGCACAAAATCGCCTCACGGTTCGACGAAATCGCCTTTGATGAGCCAGTTGAGCGTTACGCGCATTTCGCCGCCCACGCGCTGAGCGTCAAGCCAGCCATTCGCAACAACGAATCGGTGGCCGCAGCGGCGAATGAGCTCTATGCCACCGCGAGGAAGCTGTACGTCCTGCGTGCGAACTCTGAGGGCGACCGTCTGCTGTTTTCGCAAGCGGAGCAGCTCTACCCGCTGCATCCGCTCACGCTAGCGTCTTTGGCTGTTGTATCCAAGCGTTATGGACAAAGCGAGCGCTCGTTCCACGCGTTCTTGCGCGGCGACGAGCCTTTTGGCTTGCGGGAATTTGCGCAGCGCCACGAGGTGGATGCGCAAGCCTGGTACAGGCTTCCGGACCTGTTCGACTACCTCTCGCATGGCTATGGAATGCGCTTTCGCGACTTGGCGGCCGAGCGTCGCTGGGCTTTTGCGTTGGCGGCAGTCGTGCGCCAGGATTTCGATGACCTTTCCCTTCGTGTCCTTAAGAGCGTTGCCGTTCTGGAGCTGCTCGGCGCTGGTCAGGCTTTGCCGGTCACGCCAAAGCTGATCGCCTTCGCCCTTGGTGATCGCGAAGCGGGCGTGGCGGCATGCTGTGACGACTTGAAGGGCAAGGGTGTCCTCCTGCGCCGCGGCGCCGCAGGCTATGGTTTTGCCGTCTCTGACGCAGTGAACATCGAGGCCGTCTACGAGAAGGCTGCTCGAACTGGAGAGGATCAGTTGGCCATCAGCGGCCTGTCGCATGCACTGTCCCAGCGACTGATCGTCGCGAACAAGCACTACGACGACACGGGCACAATCCGCACCATGGCGGTCATTGCTGGATCGCCCAACAACTGGCCTAAGCACCCTAAGGTCAAGGCTGACGAGTTGCAGCCGGACGCATGGCTCAAGCTCATATTGGCTGTTAAAGATTCGGACGCGGAACGCCAGGCGCGAGAAGCCGTCAAAGAGGAAGGGAACCTGCTCACGGTTTCGGCCGTGCTTTCTCTGCAGCCAGAGAGCCGCGCCGCACTCGCCGAATACGCGGTGTGGCTTGCCGTGCAACGCGAGGTTGATCAAAGGCGTCTGGATCCCTGGACCAGCCAGTACGTGGCGGGACGTGTACAGACCACACGCGAGTCGATTGAGCTTCTGGTTCTATCTCAGCTAATGCCTGCGCCAGAGCGGCCAGGTCCGCAGTACTGGTATCAGGGTAAGCCAGTCCAGAAGAGCGAGCTGATGAACCTCAGTCAGCTATCCTCCTGGTTGTTTGACAAGGTGTACGACGCTTCCCCGCGCATCGTCAATGAGTTGATCAACAAGGATCGTCCGCCGTCCGCAATTGTCCTTGCGCGGCAGCGCATGTTTGAAATCATCCTGGGCGGCGATCGGTCGCGGCCGATCTCCTGGGCTTCTGAGTTTCCGCCCGAACGCCTCCTGCACCACACGCTGTTGCGCCAAACAGGTTTATGGACTGAAGAGGACGGGCGGTGGGCTTTGAGTGAGCCGTCTGAGGGCGCCACTGTCGATATAGCAGGCGCATGGCAGCGCATCTCCGAGTTGCTTCGTGCAGAGAAGCCGCCGAGCTTCCAGCTCCTGCTAGATGCGTTGGCCGCTCCGCCCTTGGGCATTCGAAACGGGCCTGCCGGTGTTTGGATCGTGATGTATCTGCTTGTGCGTCGCAGCCGGTGCGCGCTTTTCGAACGCGGCACCTTGACGCTTGAGGTCACGAATGAGGTACTGCATCGCCTCTACAAAAATCCCGCCGTCTTTGAGTTGCGCGAGCTTTCCGCGAACGAGAGCAGCACTAGGCTGCTGCATGACTATCGGAATGCTATCGCCGCCATCGGATCAAACATTGGCGGCGAATTGACGTTTGTGGAAGTGGCTCGCAGTCTCTATCGTTGGTGGGGAAGGCTGCCAGACTTCAGTCGGCAGACGACCCGCATCTCCAAGGCCGCCTCCCTCGTACGCAGCATCATCGGTAAAGCGCAGGACCCTATCGAACTGTTGACTGTGAGCCTGCCGAGAGAGCATCACGAATCGAAGTCAAAAGAGAGCTTTGCGGATTGGTTGACTGCGACGCTGTCGGAGCTGGGTATGGCTCATCGAAAATTGCATGAGCAAACTGTTGCGGAGATTGGTGTCGCGTTCGAGATGTCCGGACCCTTGAGTCGCATTCGCAATCAACTGCAAGCCGAGTGCGCGAACGCGGCAGCCGACCTCGCAGATGCTCGGCTGAAGAGCTTCATCCTTCGGTGCACGGACTTATCCCTAACCGATGAGAAATGGGTGGACTCTTTGGCCAGCTTAATTGTTCATCGACCGCTTGACGCGTGGGTGGACGACACCGTCGCCCGTTTCACGCGGGAACTTAATGAGCTGTGCGGACAGTACAAGCGCTGGCTGAGACTGATTTCCCAACGTGGCAAGGTCCCCAGGGAGGCGGAACGCTACGTTGGCGTGACGCTCACCATGGCGGGGGGGCAGGAGTCATCCCTTTTCTTCTCGGCTTCGAAGGCCTCCGAAGGCGTCGCCCGAGAAATCAGCGAACTGGTACGGCGCGCCACCAAGGGCGATACTCAATTGGCTGCTTCAGCACTTGCCCAGGTGCTGCTGGAAGTTAACGGCGCAACGGCAACACAACAAGATGCGGAGGTGACCAATGGCGAACGAAAAGCGGGTTAGGCACATCCTGAGTCTGTCCGGTGGTAAGGACAGCGCGGCACTGGCGATTTACATGCGCGACCGTGTACCTGAGATGGAGTACATGTTCAGCGATACGCGCAAAGAGCTGCCCGAGACTTACGAATACCTCGAGCGCATCTCAAGCTATCTAGGCAAACCCGTGACCCGGCTGAACGCCGATATCGGCTTTGACCACTGGTATGAGATGTACGGCGGAATGATCCCCTCCAATCATCGGCGCTGGTGCACGCGCGCGCTCAAATTGAAGCCGTTTGAGATTCACTGCGGGGACGATGAGGTAGTGAACTACGTCGGCCTTCGAGCTGATGAGGAGCGCAGTGGCTATATCAGCCATAAGGCAAATATCAAGGCGGTCTATCCGTTCAAGGAGGACGGTCTCGTGCTCCGCGACATCGAAGAAATCCTGCGTTCTTCTGGGGTGGGAATGCCCCCGTATACGCAGTGGGGTCGGACTCGTTCAGGGTGCTACTTTTGTTTCTATCAGCAGAAGATCGAATGGGTGCGATTGAAAGAGACTCATCCTGATCTTTACGAAAAAGCCAAAGCCTACGAGAAGCCGTATGAAAAGACGGGCAACTTCTTCACTTGGAGCCAAGGTGAAAGCCTCGCGGAGATGGAGGCTCCGGCCCGCATGGATCAGATAAAGCGTGAGCACGTGATCCGGATCGAGCGTAAGGCGGCCCGAAAGGAAAATGCCACGCTCGCGGAGGTGTTTGCTCAGACCACCGAAGCAGAAGCCGCTGACGATGATGACGATCAGGGATGCCTGGTCTGCCAGCTTTAACTGCTGGGCCTGAACATGGCGTTTGACTTTAAAGCGCGAGTTCTACTCGAACTGGGCGCCGAGCTAATCAGTTCCGACGCAGTCGCGCTGTTTGAATTGGTGAAGAACTCCCTGGATGCTAAGTCGCCAACAGTGGAAATTGACATCAGAATCGGCATGCAGCATTCTGCGTATGCTCAACTGATGGATCTGCTGAACGATTACGCTTTGCAGGAGGAGGAACATGGTGCGTCCGACTTCGTGGCAGATACATTTAACGAGGCAGTTTTTGATGAACTGGACCCGAAAGCGACCGATTGGTCCCGCGCTGCCTTTGTGGAGCACTATGGCACCCCAACAACCGTTAATCACGCTATCGCATCCCTCACAAGTGCTTACGCGGAGTCCAATCGAATCTTTGTGAAAGACGTCGGCGACGGCATGTCCGAGCGACAACTTACCGACAACTACCTGACTGTTGGCACCCCTGATCGGTTAAACGAGAAGCGGGAGATCGCGACCAAGGCGATCGGATCGGGATCGCGGTTGCACTTCATCAAGACTAGCGAGCGGATCCCTTTGGGAGAAAAAGGGATTGGGCGGTTTGCAGCGATGCGCCTTGGTCATTTGGTGCGCGTGCGAACTAAGAACTTTGGCGAGCGTACGTGGAACCGACTAGTCATGGATTGGCGTCCCGCATTTGCCGATCCTACCCTCGACGCGACTGATCCTTTGCTGGATTTTCGGCCTGCTACGGTTGCCGTTAAGGGGGAAGAGTACAACGAACAAGGCACGACTATCTATATTCGAGACCTGCAGAGCGATTGGTCGCTCGAGAAGGTGTCGACGATTGTAAGAAATGATCTGGCAAAGCTTGCTGATCCATTCGCGTCGTTCCGAGCCAACAAGTTTTTGAAGGTGACGTACCAAGGGGAAGTCGTAAAGGTCCATCCCCTTGATCGCGAGCCATTGGAGGCTGCCGACGCGGTCATTGAAGCGACGTTTCGCTATGACTTGGAGGGCGAGCCTGCTCTATCCATCAATGTGAACTACAAGAAGCATGGTCGGGAGAAGACTGAGAAGCTCGTTGGCGACCACCTACGTGCGTGCGTGCGGGAGGAACTTTCTGCCAAGAAGCTAAAAAAGCCTAAATTGTTGCTTGATGCAGAAGTCGTCGCTCGCGCATTGCGTCACCTGGGTCCTTGGGAGCTCAAGTTCTACTGGTTCAATCGCGGTAGGTTGCAACGCGATGAGCGCGAACTCTGGGATTTATCCATCAAGTCTTTTCTCAACCAGTGGGGGGGGGGCTTCCTTGTGTATAGGGATGGATTCAGGGTGTATCCGTATGGGGAACGCTCGGACGACTGGCTGGATCTCGACCGAAAGGCGCTAGCCAGCGGTGCATTTAAGCTGAATCGGGCGCAGATCGTGGGATACCTTCGACTGTCCTCGATTGCGAACCCGTTGCTGCAGGACCAGACAAACCGGGAAGGGTTCCGCGACACCGTCGATAAGGAAGCACTGCGGCGTCTACTTCGGTATGTAGTGATCGGCTCAACGCGTCAGTTTTTGGAGGAGGTGGAGCGTAAGGTTCAGCCACCGATCCGAGAAGTCGTGGAGGAGGTTGAAGAGCGAATTGCCACGTCTAAAGATGTGGCAATGTCCAGCCTCCGAAAGATTGAGACCAATGTGCCCGCCGAGAGACTGAACATTGAGACAGTACGGCATCACCTTGAGGAAGTGAGCGAGGCTTGGGAGCGCGCAAAACTTCGCATCGCGCATCTCGACAAGGAGATCGACCGGTACATCCATTTGGCTGGCGTTGGATTGATGCTGGAGTTCATTGCTCATGAACTGACGCGGGTCACACAGGACACGCTCAAGGCCGTTGCAAGCGGAAGAATGCCCGCAGCGGCGGTTGAAGCGCAGCTCAAGACACTGGAAAAGCGGGTCCGGATACTTGACGAATTGAGTATTCCTGGCCGACAGATTCGCAAGCCTGAAAGCGTGCGTGATCTTGTGGAGATGCTCGTCGAATTTCACGATGCCAAGGCTGCGAGACACAATATCGAGGTGCAAATTGTTCCCGCTGCTGATAAGCGCGAGTGGACAGAGCGGCTCGAGAAGGGACAATTTCTCCAGATTGTGGACAATCTGCTGAGCAACTCTTTCTACTGGTTAGCTAACCGCCTAGATTCGTCGAAGAAGGGGGTGATCCGCATTGACCTGGATAGAGTCGGGCGGGAAGTGCGCGTTACCGATAACGGGCCAGGCATCTCGCCAGACCGCAGGGAACGTGTGTTTGATCAGTTCGACACGACTAAGCCGCCGAGGGAGGGACGAGGCCTTGGACTCTTCATCGCTAGAAAACTTGCACAGGAAAACAAGGCCAGCCTCAGGCTCGCGCCGCCGGGAAATGATGGCTTACTTCGCACATTTGTTCTCGCTTTTGGCAGTGAGGATAGCGGTACTGAGGGGTAAAAAAATGTCAGAGGGGGCGACAGTGGAGGATCTGAAAATTGTGCGGGCAGTTGTGATTGATGATGCACTGGGCGCGCCTGCACGCGGAACAGTCAATCCTGAAGACAAAGACGCATGGGCCGATCTCATTGCCGGGGACGCAGTGGCGCAGGTAGCTCTGCGAAAGCTTGTTTATTCAGAGGCAGGGCCGGAGCTTGACGCTATGCTGGAAGAACTCACCGGGCAATCCGCCAAACTAGACCTACTTTGGGCGGAGCATAGTAAGGGGGCCGACAAAGCGATGCTATTGGACGTGCTGTTCAAGAGTGCCATTCTTCACCGCGATGCAAAGCTTGAGAAGGCGCAGACCGTCGTCGATAAATTGTCGGACATGCTTGGAGCTGCGAACGTCTACCCCTTTCCATCTATTGATGCAGCCTCAACGGCCTTGGAGTCCGCTGACGTAGCCTTTGTTGACTTCTACTTGAGTAACAGTGAGTCGGAAGATGCGGCGATAGAGCGCATCACAAATTCCGCAGAGTTCCTTCGCCGACCAAAGCTGCTCTTCTTCATGTCCTCAAGAGCATCTCTTGAGGTTCAGAAAAGCGTGAGGGATAAGGTGAAAGTAAGAAGCGCCTTCTTCGACGTCATGCGGAAGTCAGACATTGAACCTGAGTTCGTTGCATCAAAGCTTGAGGCAAAACGGGCATCCTACGCGGGCAACAAATCCCTGGAGAGCTTGATCAACGACTTAGTTGAATCCACCAAGAGCGCACTGTCCGAGTTCGAGGGAGAGTGTCAGGAGCTTGAGTTGCACGACTTGCGAATGCTGGATCTTGCGCGCCTCAACGCAGAAGGTGAATCCCTAGGCGAGTACCTGACCTGGCTCTTCTCTGAGTCGGTCGCGGCAAAGACGCGTCGCATAGCGCTGCCGGCGACGGCGGCGACGGCGATTCCCCAAGAGGCTATTGGCTTCACTGGCCAGCTCGATCAAGGAAAGGTCCTTTCAGATCAGTTCGCGGAAATTGTCTTTGGCCCGCCAGTGCCTTCTGGGAAAACAATTCGTTTTGGAGAACTGCTTCGATACAAGGGGACGCCAAGATATCTCCTGGTTCTAACGCCAGCCTGCGACTTGCAGCGTTGCGATCCAACGAAGCCAGTCTTGTGTGTGGAGGGGGCAGGAGAGACATTTGTCGGCTCGAAAGCGTTCGCGAGAGAGAAGCTGTATGGCAAGCAAGACGATGGTCGCGTATGCCACCTCTTCACCCAAATCGACACCGACAAGAGCACCTCTATTCTGATTAGCTGGAAACCCGCGATGGCGGTCATGCATACCGTCAGTGAACTCGCCACCGCAGGATTCGAGCGTCTTGCCTTAATGAACGAACTCTTCGCACAAGAGGTCAAGGAGGAGGTGCTCAGATCTATGGGGAGGGTTGGTACCCAAATCGATCCCCCACCCACAATGGCATACCACGCGAGGGTTCGTTGGAAGTGGGATGGCAAAGGATTTCGCGAGAATGAAACACCGAAGGACGAGTTCGTTTCAGCCGTTCTCACGTATTCCGAACAGAATGACGGGGTAGTCCGAAAGAAGGTTCCTACGCTCGTTCTTTCCGACGAGTTTCGCTTGTGGCTGCGCGCCCGTGTAGAGGAGGACGCCCCACCCGGCGAGTCCCCGCAGGGGGGGATGCCGAAAAAGCTTCGCAATGCTTTGGATGCCGTGCTAAGTGCCAAGCAACTGACACTTCCGGCTCAGTTCACGCATAAGCTCCATGAACTCACAGTGAAAGTTCACGAGACGGGAGACTCTGTGCCAGACGCCATCGGCTTCCTACACATTGATCTGTGGCCCGCCTAAAGACCGGGTCTGCGAATAAAACTCGGGCTGGTTATATGCCCCACGTTCCAAGGCTCACCCGTTGTTCGATGGGGCCGATAGAACTACAGGGCACTGCTGATGGCCACCGTGGTGGAGTTGATGGATCTGGTATCTCTGGGCCGACGGCCCTCACTCTATGCGGTTGCCAAAAAGATGTCGCAGTTTGTCCACGGCTTAGGTGGTGTGCTCGCGCTCTGTGTACGCACCTTGAAAGACGTGCTTCATGGAGCGTATTTGTTGTTTTAGCGCTACCGTACCCCCGCCAGTACCCCGAGAAATTTGTAACTTCGCGGAAGGCGCGTGGATAATGGCGACTGGCAGGTTTTTCGATTCCGCCCCAGGCCACCAAAACAACAAGCCTCTGCATCAGTGATGGTGCAGAGGCTTTCTTGTATCTGCACCTGCACCTGCATCGCATGTGCAGCAATTCCCCCAAATTTCCGAACGGGCGCGCGGCACAGGCTATAATGCTAGCTTGTGTTGGCCCGGTAGCTCAGTTGGTAGAGCAGCGGATTGAAAATCCGCGTGTCCGTGGTTCGATTCCGCGCCAGGCCACCAAACGCATTCCCAAGCCCATCCTCTGTGATGGGCTTTTTTGCGTCTGGCGCGGGCTCAGCGGCTGGGCGGCGCCGTGCCGGCAGCCCTGTCAAGCAGCACTTGCTTGAGCCCTGCCGGGAAGAGCGCCGGGCCGCCCGGCATGTCCAGCGCCGCCACATCAAACCAACGCGCTGTGCACCAAGTGCCGTTGTTTTCGCGAAAGCGGATCTGGTCCAGCTGCGCAAAGGGCGCTGCATCAAACACAACATTGGCGATAAACAGCACCTCGTGGCCTGCCGCCCCGTGGTGCGTGTAGAGGTTCTCCATCACGATGGGCGGTCCCTGGACTTGCACCGCCACGCCCAGCTCCTCGTGGAACTCGCGTTGCAGCGCTGCCTGCCAGCGCTCGCCAAACTCGACGCCGCCGCCAAGGGGGCGCACCCCTGTCAGGCGGCCCGCATCATCGAGGACCTCGGTCGCCAGCAATTGGCCATTGCGCCAGTGCAGGCCAATGGCTTTGACTTTGATGTGCTGGGGTGGGCGCCATGGGGTGACAGACATGCTTGTTTCTTGCTAAAGGCTAGGGCGTACGGGTGTGGATGCTGAAGCGTGGCATTCGCATCATCTATCCGTCTCGGCTTCAAGGATTCAGGCGATCTCACTCAGCCAATGTGCCAGCGCTTTGCCCCGCTTTGTTTTGCTCATGGCTCCCAGGGCCAGTAGCAGCCGAGCGGAGTCGTCATCTTCGCAGTACAGATAGGCCAGCGGCACTTGCAGCGCATCGGCGATCAGCCGTGCCGTTTTGATGGGTGGCTCATGCGTGCCCAGCTCATAGCGGCTGATGCGCGCACGGCTTGCGGATTCATCAATGCCAATCAACACGCCCACTTTTTCTTGCGACCAACCCAAGTCTTCGCGTCGGGCTCGCATGCGGCGGCCTAGAACGGTCGAGGTAGGCGTAAGGAGGGAAGGCATGTCACGAGTCTCGTGACTTTGTGGTAAGCTGTCGTCACGAAAAACGTGACATGGAGAGGCAGGGAGGAGATGGCTTGGGAAAGGAGCTCAAAAGGTGAGCGATGGATCTATGGCCAACGAGTGCGGCCTTGTGTGGAAGGGAGGGCGTGGGCGGCACACAGCAGTGCTGCGGCCGACAAGGCGCCTAGATCAAGCACTGTGTGAACGCAGCCGCTCACAAAGCTGCTGCACGATACCGGTGACAAAGGCGCGGTCCGCCGGTTCCAGCTCGGACAGCCAGGCGCTGATCCGCATCGCCTGGTCATCGGGGGCGGTGGAGCTGTGGGCGAGCAGATCGGCGATGCCTACCCGCAGGATCGAGGCAAGGCTTTCGAGTGTATGCAGTGAGGGCACGGAGGCCCCGCGCTCAAAGCGGCTGATGGTCTCGGGCTCCACCTGCAGACGCTCTGCCAGCTGCGCCTGCGTCCATTGGCGCGACTTGCGCAGCTGGGCAATGCGCTGGCCCAGCAGTTGGGCCAAGGGCTTCTCGGCAAGCTTCTTATTGATCATATCTGTCTAGTTCAAATCCAACAGTTATGGTTGTGTGCCGGTGCGGAATGGGCCAGAATGCAATATGTGGAATCCAATGCAATTTCGCTATATGTGTTGCCGTCCCCGAGCGCTGCCAGGGGATGGGCAGGCACGGTTTCAGAGCATCCTGGCATGCACATCACCTAATGAAAGGAACTTCGCGCCATGGAGCAGGCACAGCCGCACAAGCGCCACCGCCCAGCGAGCGACAAGACGGCTGGGCGCAAGGCCGTGATGCAGACCAGCTTCACCGCAGCAAGGCCGGCTGCCAAGCCAGCGGCCGCGGCGCAGCGCCGGTTTGGCGCGATACAGATTGGCATTTGCGTGCTGTTCTTTGTCGAAGGTCTTTGGGGCCTGGTCCTGGTGGGCTGGCCGGCGCTGAGCCTGTGCGTTCTGGGGGCGATATACATGGTCAAGGTGGCCAGGCGCCGTAGGGCGCCGCAAGGCAGCGGTAAGCGCTAAGCCCACCACGCCCTCCGAATGAGGCGGTGGTTGGCGCTGGGCATCGCCAACAACAGCGATGGCGGCAGGAAAAAAAGCATGCGGACATGCTGCTCTGTGTATAAGACATGTCAACAAATCTAATTTCAGCCGCCCATGTAATATTTTGCAAGGCCAAGGGGCTACGATGGTTACAGATGACTACATCACCATCCCCACCGTCTGCCCGCGCTGATAAGCCGCTTCAGGGTCTGCTGCCGCCAGATCTGTGGAAGCTGCTGGCCAGGCACGACATCACCACGCTGGCCCAGGTTGAAGCGCTGTATCCGGCCAAGCTGTTGAAAATCCATTACCTGGGGCCGGTGCGTTTTCGGCAGATCGAGGCGCTGCTTTTTCCCGGGCGGCGCTATGAGGTGCCTGTGCTGGCACCGATCGAGACAGAAGATTTGGATGGCACCTCGCTCGAAGGCCTGGTGTCCCGGCGCGTATTGATCACCCTGCGCCGGCATGGCATCAAGACCGTGCAGCAGCTGGTCGCCGCCTATCCCCGGCGCCTGGTGGAGATAACGGGCTTTGGTATCAAGGCGCTGCGTGAAGTGGAGGCCACGTTTTTTGATGGGCAGCGCTTTGAGCCGATGAAATCAAGAAAAACCATAAGTAACACGATTAAGCAAAGATGATTATGATTTCATCAATATGGCAAATGGTTCCGCGTCACACCCTGGCACTTCACTAGAAGGGAAGCTGCCTGCGCCATTGGTACGGATTCTTGTGCACCACGGCATCGATAGCGTCGAGGCGGTGCGCAAGGCTTACCCGCTGGGGCTGCTCGCCATCAAGGGCATCGGCCTGCTGCGCCTGCGCAAGATTGAAAAGGCCTTTTTGCCCGGCCAGTCCTATGTTCCCATGCATGCGATGCCCGAGTTGCCCTTTGTCTCCGGCTCTTGTCTCAATGGCTCGCTGCCCGTGGCCATCGTGCGTGCACTGGCGCGCGGCGATATCACCACCCCCGAGCAACTGCGCCAGGCCTACCCCCATGAACTGCTGAAGATCCGCTCGCTGGGCGAGGGCTCGCTGCGCGAGATTGAGCGCGTCTACTTTCCAGGCCAGCGCTACGTGCCGCCAGGCAACGGAAAAATCCGCTAATCGGGACAGTTGTCTTTGTTGTCCTATTTGCAGCAGCGCTGCCGACTACGGTTGCGCTGACCGGTGCGTCTGCGTCTGCGCTGACCTCTATCCTCTGCACCCCCCACACCTCACTCTGGACAAGCAGCGTTGCTGAGCCCGCCTCGGGTATGGCGCTGCTGGCTTCCCCTGCTTAGCTCCCCTCCCATCCCGCCCCATGTGCTTGTTGTGCTACGGCATGCCAGCGGTGTGCAGCGCTATCTGCGCGCTGGTCCCGGTGACGCGGACAGGAATCCTGGCGCAATAAATGCGCTAAAAGTCCATTCCTCGACAGGCATGATTAAGTGCAGCCGATGCCCTATCGATGATTAATTTATAAATTCAATAAAATGACCTTTGCAATAAAACAAAGGAAATTGATATTTACCAAATAATGGTCGCATCCGACTGTGGCAAATTTGAACAAGCAGCTCTGGAAATGGACAGCAATCGCTATAGCGCTTGACCATTTTTGCAGTTGTATGGCAATGTAAGCAGTGCGAAATAGTAATGAAGAGGCGGCATAGGAATTGGCTATTTGCTCTCTTGTAGCGATCTCCCCTGGCAGGTGACTGTGAGCGCTTCTGCTCTGTATTTGTTTGGTAATTTCAATTTCAAAGGATGCGCATGATTAAATCTAGCACGCAGTCCGCTGGTATTGCCGGCGTTGCTTTTCCTGGCATCCCATCGCGCCTAGCTTCTTATTTAAGCCTGTGCGCATTAGGTGGATCGGCATTGCTGGCATCGGGTGCTGCTAATGCAGTGCCGGGGGTGCCGCAGGCACCGTCTGTGATATTCACAGAAGACTTTCAGAATATCGAGCCAGCCACCAGCGGGGATATTCTGACGGATTATGTGGGTGTAACGGGCCAAACCTATACGGCAGCCCCGTCTTGGCTCACAGGCTGCAACGGGCTGATGTCATCGGCAGACCAGCCGGTTGCGGGAGCGGATGGTCAGGCAGCCAGCTGTGGCGGCCAAGAGCCATGGAATGTGACCCAGCAGCTGGCACAGGCGATTGGCACCTTCAAGGGCCAGGCGACCCCCGCGACCAATTTCGCCGTGTCGGCCTATACCTCCAACAATCCTGGCGCGGGCAATGTGGAGTTTGAAACAGTGACACCGCTGACGCTGCCGATCCCCAGCCGCTTCATCGCCGTGGGTATCGATGTGGCAGCCGCCAACTGCTACCGGGCCAGCGCACCACAGTTGCAGTTCGCTTTGCTCGATGATGGCACCCCAGTTGCTGCCGGTGGTCAGATCAATGGATGTGGCGGCACGTTGCAGGACATGCCGGCGCTGGGCGCTGCTGGCGCCGCGACGGCGGGGCAAGGTGCGCGGGTGGGCACCTATACCAGTGGCGGTGTACTGGTCAACAGCGCCTCCGTCGGCATCCGCATGACCAATGCCAATGGCAGTGGCGGTGGCAATGACCATGCCTTTGACAATATCCAGTTGCTGGATGTCAGCCCGACCCTGGATAAATCGTTCAGCCCGGCAACCCAGCCAGTAGGCGGCGTGAGTGTGCTGACCTTCACGATCACCAATACGACGGAGCTGGGTGCCAAGGCCGGCTGGTCGTTCACCGACAACCTGCCCGCCGGCCTGGTGGTGGCGCCCACACCGGCAACCGCCACGACCTGCCCCAGCGGCGTCGTGACGGCAGCAGCTGGTGCCACCAGCATCGATGTGACCGGCAATCTGGCCGATGCGATGGAGTCCTGCACGGTGTCCGTCAGCGTCACATCCGCCACGGCCGGCGCCTATGCCAATGGCCCGGACAACATTGAATCGGCGGGCTTGAACCCACCGCAGGTGTCCACCGTGACCTTCACTGCGCCCAGCACGCCATCCAACCCAACACCGGTTCCCGCCAATGCGCCTTGGGGCGTGCTGCTGCTGTCGACCTTGGTCGCAGGCTTTGCCAGCTTGCGGGCCGCTCGCAACCGCGCCTGATCTGGCGCGCTGCGCCAGCGCAGCACCGGGTTAGCTCCCTCCACCAAGGCACAAGGCCTGGGTTCAGCACCATGCCGAACCCAGGCCTTTTTTTATCGGCGGACGCTGTACCACTACCAGCGGCTCGCGCCGCCAGCCTCTCAGCGGCGCTGCGCGCGTCGCAGCACCAGCATGCCCAACAGCGCCATGGCGGCCACCATCAGCAGCAGCTTGATGGTATCCAGCGCAGGCACTGCAGCGGGCACAGCAGGCGCCGTGCGCACCAGCGTGTTGACGAAGGAGGCCGTGTTGCCATTGGCTGCGGTGACCAGCGTCACTGGCGCGGGCAGGCTGGTGCTCCAGGTGTAGCCTGCCGGCGCCTCGGGCATGGTGGGCGCTTCGCTCACGGTGCAGCTGGCGCCCTGGGGCACGTTGGTGATGGCGATGGCCCCTGCGTTGCTGCCGCTCAAGCTCACTGCCGTAGTAAAGCTGCCGTCTGCACCGCAGTTGGCGCTAAAGCTGAAGCTGCCGCTGATGCCCGCTGCCGGGCCGCCGGCCACGGCCTTGCTGATCGTGATATCGGTGTTGGCGCGCGCCAAGGTGTTGACCAGCTGCGCGCTATTGGCCGCTGGGGGCGCTGCCATCGTGACGGAGACGATGGGCGCGGGGTCTTCCACCCAGAGATGGTTGGCGGGCGGCGTGGGGCGCGTGCCCTCGGTCACCACGCAGCTGCCGCTGGCGATCACCGGCGTGGTGGAGACGCTGCCGGTGGTGGCCGTGTCCAGCGTGATCGAGGTGTTGATCGCTGGCGCGACCACGCCGTCGCTGCCGGTGCAGACCACCGAGACGGGGAAGCTGCTGCCCGTCAGATCCACGGGCGTGACGTTGGCGGGCCAGACCACCTGCTTGGAGATGGCAAGCTGCGCGGCATGGCAGGCGAGGCTTGCGGTCGCTGGCGTATTGACCTGGCCGGTGGGCGAGACAAAGTCGGTACCTGGCGTGATGGTGTTGGTCACCGACGGGGTGCTGATGCATGCCTGGCGGCCGGCATCGGTGTTGGGCCATTGCACGGGCACGGTGATGGTGCAACCGCCACCAGGAATGGTCATGCCACTATCGCTGATGATGTCCGAGCCTGGCACGGCACTGAACGTGCCAGCGGTGCAGGAGTTGCTCACGGCGCCCGGTGCCACCACCAGGGGGGCAGGCAGTTTGTCGCTCAGCGTCACGTTGCCGATGTCCTGCGATGTGCTGTTGGACAGCGTGATCGTCAGCAGCGTGGTGTTGTCACTGCCACCCAGATAGAGGTCCGTTTTGTCAAAGCGCTTGCTGACCTTGGGCAGGCCGCAGGCGCCGCTTTCCGAGGTAGCGGCATTGAGGAAGGCGGGCGCGACCTTGCCTTGGTTGGTGGTCCAGGGTGGGCCGTAGAAAATCGAGATATCGACCACGGCAAACACGCAAGCGCCTCGGCCGGCATTGGATTGCACGGTGGGAATCAACAGCCCATAGACATTATTGGTTGGCGTTGTGCCTGCCGGTGGCAGCGCTCCGGCTACGTACAGTGCGTTGTTGGCGGGCACGTTATTGATGTAGGTGATGTAGCCGCCCTGCAAGGGGTTCAGTGCCGTGAACGAGCCCGCATAGGGCGAGTTGGTGTTCAACGGGAAAGCGCCATATGCATTGACGGTGGTGCCCAAGCTAAACGTGGACTGGGTGCCGGCATTGAGCGTATCCACCATTCGCTGGGCATTTTGGGCGTTTCGGTTCTCGCAACAGCCATCGACAAAGAAGACGATGGAGTTGGCCCAGCGATTGGCCACCGCCGTCTGCAGCACGGCCCAGTTGCTCGGGTCGACCGCCTTGTAGGTGCTCGCCACAATCACGATGTCATAGGCTGAGCCAGACGCGGCGGTAAAGGTTGCCGCGGAGATCGCATTGGCATTGCCCAGCACGGACCTGCGTGTCAGTTGGCCAGAGCTGGGCAGTGCACTGGTAAATTCGTTCTCAAGATTTTGGTAGGCCGCGATGGCATCGGCGTCTTCAGGATTGGGCCCTGCGGGATCCGAGTTGGTGGTAAGCAGCAAAACCTGTTGTGCCAGCGCATGCTGCGCACCCAGGCACAACAAAAAAGCTGCCAGCAGCAGCCTGAAAAACATCAATGGATTGGTCATGTCTCTTCCCATGGAATCTGCTCAGCCACAAAACGCAGCACATAGCCTCATCCAGCAATGTAACTAGTAGATGCTATATGTATCAATATGAATCATAAACCAGGCGTGTAATGGCCGATGCAGGCGCTCGACAAAGCCATGCATGGACCTTCAATCCAGGTCATGTATTGATTAATTAAATGGGAATGTACTGTCTATTGATGATTGGGCGTGTATGTTTTTGCCCGCCTGCAGCGCGAATGCAGCAAACAATTGTCAGCCCAGAGGCAGCCTTCACTGCCGCCTGCCTGCTTTCTTAATTGCTATCAAAAGTGGAGCGTTTTAAGGTTGGAAATGTCTGCCCTGCCCGCCGCAGGTCCTTGGTGCGCCCATCACACTCTGGCTGCCCAGACCACAGCCGGGCGGCTTGCCCATCGGCCACCGCGCTGGGGCTGGCGCAGCGCCTTAAAACTCCAGGTTATCGATCAGCCGCGTACTGCCCAGGCGTGCCGCGCCCAGCGCCACCAGCGGCGCGCTGGCCAGCTCGCCGTCGGCCGGTGCCAGTAGGTTGTGGCGCTGGCGCACGGTCAGGTAATCGGGCTCCCAGCCCAGGGCCCGCAGCGACTGCATGGCCTGGGCTTCGAGCGCAGGCAGGTTGGCGGGCGCGTTGCGGGCGGCGGCGGCCAGCGCCTTCAATGCTTGGGACAGGGCCATGGCCTGCTGGCGCTCGGCGGCGCTCAGGTAGCCATTGCGCGAGCTCAGCGCCAGGCCGTCGTCGGCGCGCGCGGTGGGGCAGCCGATGATCTCGATGGGCAGCGCAAACTGCGCCACCATGCGGCGGATGACCATCAGCTGCTGGTAGTCCTTCCAGCCAAAAATGGCCGCGCCCCCGCCGGTGCTGGCAAATACGCAGCTGAACAGCTTCATCACGACGGTGCAGACCCCCGTGAAAAAGCCGGGGCGGAACTCGCCCTCCAGAATGTCGGCCAGTGCCGGGTCCGGCTGCACCTTGAACAGCTGGGGCTCGGGGTACAGATCCTTCTCACGCGGGGCAAACAGGATGTCGCAGCCGGCCGCCTGCAGCTGGGCGCAGTCGCCCTCCCAGGTGCGGGGATAGCTGTCGAAATCTTCGGTCGGCAGGAACTGCAGGCGGTTGACAAAGATGCTCGCCACCGTCACCGCGCCATGGCGTTTGGCCTCATGCACCAGCGAGATATGGCCTGCATGCAGATTGCCCATGGTGGGCACAAAGGCGGGCCGGCCGCGCTCGGCCAGGGCTTGTCGGAGTTCTGCGATGGTATGGGTAACTTGCATGGTGGGCATGGGCGTTGCCAGCGGTGGTGCAGGGAGCGCCGAGCATAGCAGCACACCCATGGATTTTGTATAGGGCTATTAGAGGGGTCTATGGTTTGCCTGCGGTCGCCGCATGCGCTTGCCCTATAATTTTCCGGTCGCGGCGCGCAAAGACCGTTCTTGCAGCGCACGCCTGGGTCAACCGACTCCGTGTCAGGCCAGTCGCATTTGGGCCTCTGCATCCGCTAGGGTACAGAGGCTTTTCCCTTTTTATACCGGCACCGGATCTGCATTTTTGCAACCGGCATGCCTTGATTTTTTCGTCCGATCCCCGTGTCGGATCTGGTCTTTATGTCATCTGCATCCGCCATCTTGGGCATTGATTTCGGCACTTCCAATTCGGCCATGGCGTTCAAGCCCGACCTGGCTGCGCCCGGGCCCTCCACACTCCTGCAGGCCGAGGGCGCCGCGCAAGCCATGCCGACGGCCGTGTTCTTCAACACCGAGGACCACAGCACCCACTATGGGCGCGATGCCGTCTCGCGCTATCTGGAGGGCACCGAAGGGCGGCTGATGCGCTCGCTCAAAAGCCTGCTGGGCAGCGCGCTGATGCAGGAGAAAACGGTGGTGCACGGAAAGCTGGTGGCCTACCAGGACATCGTGGCGCTGTTTGTGCAGCAGCTGGCGGCCACGGCCGAGCGCCAGATGGGCCACCTGCCAAGCACCGTCGTCATGGGCCGGCCGGTGCATTTTGTCGATGAGGATGCGGGGCGTGACCAGGCGGCGCAAACGGCCCTGCAGCATGCCGCGCAGGCAGCAGGCTTCAAGGATGTGCGCTTTCAGCTGGAGCCCATTGCCGCAGCACTGGACTATGAGCAGCGCATTGCCAACGAGGCGCTGGTGCTGGTGGTCGACATTGGCGGCGGTACCTCGGACTTCACCGTGGTGCGCCTGGGCCCCGAGCGCCGCAACAAACCCGAGCGCAGCAGCGATATTCTGGCGACCACCGGCGTGCACATTGGCGGCACCGATTTTGACCGGCGCCTGAGCCTGATGGCGGCCATGCCGCTTCTGGGTCTGCAGCATGTGGGGCCCAGCGGGCGCGAGGTGCCCAGCGCGGTCTTCCATGACTTGTCGACCTGGCACCTGATCCAGTGGCTGTACAGCCCGCAGCGCCAACGCGAGGTGCAGGCGCTGCGCAGCAGCTACAGCGATACGGCTCTGCATGACCGGCTGGTGCGGCTCTTGCAAGAGCACTGGGGCCACCGCCTGGCCAATGCGGTCGAGGAGACCAAGATCGGCCTGTCCAACCACCAGCGCGTGCAAAAGCTGGAAGTCGATTGGCTGGAGCCGGGCCTGAGCCCCGAGGTCTGGCCCGACGATCTGCAGCAGTGCCTGCAGGCCTTGCTGGCCCAGGTCGCGCAGTGCGCGCTGGACTGTGTGCAGGCTGCGGGCCTGCAGCAAGGGCAGATCGATGCGATCTACCTGACCGGCGGTTCATCGGCCTTGCAGCCGCTGCGCGCGGCGCTGGCGCAGGCTTTTCCGGATACCCCGCAGGTCGAGGGCGATCTGTTTGGTGGGGTGGCGGCGGGCCTGGTGCACGGCCAGGCGCTTTAAAGGTTAAGGGCGATCAGTCGCCGCCTTGCTCGGCATCGCGCTTCCAGGCCAGTGCCGTGTCATACAGCGCATTGCGCGGCGCGCCGCTGATGTCGGCGGCCAGCTTGACGGCGGTCTTGGTCGGCAGCTCGGCCAGCAGCAGCGCCAGCACGCGGTGGGCATCGGCCAGGCCATCGGTTTGCACCGCCTGCGGGTGCAGCAGCAGTGCAAACTCGCCCTTGCTGCGGTGCGGGTCGGCCGCCAGCCAGCCGGGCACATCGGCCGCAGGCATGGTGGCAATGTCTTCAAACTGCTTGGTCAGCTCGCGGCCCAAGGTCACGGGCCGGTCCTGCAGCACGGCCAGCGCCTGGGCCAGGTCGGCAATGCGGTGGGGCGCCTCCAGCAGCACGAGGGTGCGCGGGTCTTGCGCCAGTTGGGCGACGGCCTGCTGGCGCTCCTGCGCCTTGGTGGGCAGAAAACCGATAAACGCAAAGCCGCTGCTGGCGCCTTCGCCGGCCACCGCACCGGCAGCGCTGACCAATGCGGTCACGCTGCTGGCGCCGGGCAGGGGGCTCACGCGCAGGCCCGCGCGTGCCACAGCGGCGGCCAGGCGCGCGCCCGGGTCGCTGACGCCGGGCGTGCCGGCATCGCTCACATAGGCAATGCGCTGGCCTTGCTGCAGGCGGTGGATGACCTGCTCGGCCGCCTCGGCCTCGTTGTGTTGGTGCAGCGCAATCAGCTGGCCGCCCGACTTGCCAACGCCATAGGCGCGTAGCATGCTGTGGGTGTGGCGGGTGTCCTCGCAGGCGACGGCATCGGCCAGCTCCAGCACATGCAGCGCGCGCAGGGTGATGTCGGCCAGGTTGCCGATGGGCGTGGCCACCACATACAGGGTGGAGGCAGGGTAGTGCTGGGTGCCGGCGGCAGCCTGGGCTGCTTGCAAAGCGGAGGTGAAAGATGCAGACACCGTGGAAGATCCTTGAAAAATGGCGCGGCCAGGGCCCGTCTGCTGCATCGCCCGGCGCCACCAGCGAAGGGGCAGACAACAGCAAGCTGCGTGGCCAGCAGGCAGAAGATGCCGCGCTCCATTATCTCCAACAACAGGGGCTGCGCCTTTTGGCGCGCAATTACCGCACGCCCGGGCGCGGCGGCGGCGAGATCGATCTGGTGATGCAGGAGCGCGATGGTACCGTCGTGTTTGTCGAGGTGCGCCAGCGCCAGCACAGCGGCTTTGGCGGTGCGGGCGGCAGCATTGGCAGCAGCAAGCAGCGGCGCATCATCCTGGCCGCCCGCCACTACCTGGCCAGCCTGCGCCAACAGCCCGCCTGCCGTTTCGATGCGGTGCTGGTAGAGCAGGAGATCGTCTGGCTGCGCGCGGCCTTTGATGTGCCAGACGAGTCCTGAAGCGCGCAGTTGCTGGGCTTTGCATGCGCATGGGGACTGAGAAAAGTCATCATCCCGACCCAAGGGGGAAACCGGCCAAGGTTATCATCGGGCCTCCATGCTTGAGCAACACATCCAACAGCACTTTATCGATAGCGCCGATCTCCACTACCAGGTGTCACAGGAGATGAGCGAAAGCGTCGCCAGCGCGGTCTACGCGCTGCTCGCCTGTGTGACCAGCGGCAACAAGGTGATGTGTTGCGGCAATGGCCTGTCCTGGGCGCAGGCGGCGCAATTTGCCGCCATGTGCGTCAGCGGCATGGAGCGCGAGCGCCCTGAGCTGGCGGCCCTGGTGCTCGACAACGATGCACTGGCGCAGGCCCAGCTGGGCAGCAGCCTCACGCCCGAAGGCCTGCCGCAGGCGCTGGCGCGCCAGGTGCGAACTTTGGGCCAGCCTGGCGATCTACTGCTGGTCATCAGTGCCGATGGCCATGACAGGGCCCTGTTGGCTGCGATCGAGGCGGCGCATGAGCGCGACATGTCGGCCGTGGTGCTGACCGGTCGCAGCGGTGGCCTGCTGGCCAATGCCTTGAGCGAAACCGATGTACTGATGCGCGTGCCGCATGACCGCAGCACCCGCGTGCGCGAGGTGCACCAGCTGGTGCTGCACTGTCTGATTGACGGAATCGATACCCAATTGTTAGGAGAAGAGGAATGATGCCTGTGTCTTGGAAGCGATTGACCCTGTGTCTGGTGGCGGCTGGCGCCGTCGCTGGGGCCGTGTCCGGCTGCGTTCCGCTGGTGATCGGCGGCGCCGCCGTCGGTGGCACGGTGATGGCGATCGACCGCCGCACCGCCGGCATCCAGGTGGAGGACGAAAGCATTGAGATGCGTGTGGCTAGCGCCATCCGCGAACGTGCTGGCAATGACGGCCATATCAATGTCACCAGCTACAACCGCCAGGTGCTGCTGACCGGTGAAGCGCCGAACGAGGCCTTCAAGCAAAAGGCCGAAGAGGCCGCCAAGGCCGCGCAGAATGTGCGCTCCGTCGTCAACGATGTGGGTGTGATGTTCAACTCCAGCCTGTCGCAGCGCTCGACCGATACGCTGATTACCGGCAAGGTGCGCGCGAGCATCATCGATGCCAAGGACCTGAGCTCCAGCGCCATCAAGGTGGTGACCGAGCGCAATGTGGTCTACCTGATGGGCCGCGTGACCGAGCGCGAATCCAAGCGCGCGGCCGAAATCGCCCGGGGCGTGGCCAATGTGCAAAAGGTGGTGCGCGTGTTCGAGGTGATCAGCGAGGAAGAGCTCAAGTCGCTCAGCAACAACCGCAGCACCGGCAACGCCGCCCCGGTCGTCAACGACAGCAGCGCATCGGCCATCACCACCCAGCCTGCGACCGTGGTGTCCGCGCCTGCCGCCGCACCGGCAGCGCCTGCGGCAGCACCCGTGTCGACGGGCGTGACCACCTCGCCGGTCAACACCACGCCGGTGCAGCCGCTCAACGATGGTTTCACGACCAAGCCCTGATCTGCACAGATCCTCCAGCAAAAAGGCCGCATCAGCGGCCTTTTTGCATGGGGTGATCCGTTTCAGGCTTTTTTGCCCAGGCGGGTGATCAGGCTCGACGTATCCCAGCGGTTGCCACCCGATTGCTGCACATCGGCATAGAACTGGTCGACCAGGGCCGTGAGCGGCAGGCGCGAGCCATTGCGCTTGGCCTCGTCGAGCACCAGGCCCAGGTCCTTGCGCATCCAGTCCACGGCAAAGCCAAAGTCGAACTTGCCCTCGACCATGGTCTTGCCCCGGTTTTCCATCTGCCAGCTTTGCGCTGCGCCCTTGCTGACCACATCCAGCACCTGGGGCATGTCCAGGCCGGCATTCATGCCAAAGGCAATCGCCTCGGACAGGCCTTGCACGACACCGGCGATGCAGATCTGGTTGACCATCTTGGCCAGCTGGCCCGCGCCGCTGCTGCCCAGCAAGGTGAAGGCGCGCGAGAAGGCCATGGCCACCGGCTTGACGGTGTTGAACACCGCGTCATCGCCGCCGCACATGACGGTGAGCTGGCCGTTGACGGCCCCGGCCTGGCCGCCGGAGACGGGTGCATCGATAAAGTGCAGGCCCTGGGCCTGGGCCGCGGCATACAGCTCGCGGGCCACATTGGCCGAGGCGGTGGTGTGGTCGACAAAGATGGCGCCAGGCTTCATGCCGGCCAGCGCGCCATCGGCGCCCAGTACGACCGAGCGCAGGTCATCGTCATTGCCCACGCAGCAGAACACGATATCGGCGCCGGCAACGGCCTCGCGCGGCGTGGCCGCATGGCGGGGTGCCTTGGAGCTGGCAAATTCGTCGCACCAGCCTTGCGCCTTTTGCGCAGTGCGGTTGTAGACGGTGACCGCGTGCCCGGCCTGGGCCAGGTGGCCCGCCATGGGGTAGCCCATGACGCCCAGGCCCAGGAAGGCGACGTTCAGGGAAGGGGTGCTGTCATAGCTGCGTGCTTGAATACTCGATGCCATTGTGGTGACTCCAAAAAGAGCGGCACCCAAGGCGGGCCTGGGTGCCGTGTCGCTGAAAACCCAAAACGCTGACAGCTTAAACGATTGTCAGGTGCTCCGTGCCCTCGGCCAGGTCGCTGCGCTTGGCGCGCTGGCTGCCCAGCTTGATCTGCAGGCGCAGGTCGTTGACCGAGTCGGCGTTGCGCAGCGCGTCTTCGTAGGTGATCATGTTGGCCTCGTAGAGGTCAAACAGCGCCTGGTCAAAGGTCTGCATGCCCAGGTTGCGGCTCTTTTTCATGATCTCCTTGATCTCGCCCACCTCGCCCTTGAAGATCATGTCGGAGATCAGCGGCGAGTTGAGCATCACTTCCACCGCAGCCACCCGCCCCTTGCTGTCCTGCTTGCTCAAAAGGCGCTGCGACACCAGGCCGCGCAAGTTGAGCGACAGGTCCATCAGCAGTTGCGCGCGGCGCTCTTCGGGGAAGAAGTTGATGATCCGGTCGAGCGCCTGGTTGGCGCTGTTGGCGTGCAGGGTGGCCAGGCACAGGTGACCGGTTTCGGCAAAGGCCACCGCGTGCTCCATGGTTTCGCGGTCGCGGATTTCGCCCATCAAGATGACGTCGGGCGCCTGGCGCAAGGTGTTTTTCAGCGCCGCCTCCCAGTTGTCGGTGTCCAGGCCCACTTCGCGCTGGGTCACGATGCAGTTCTTGTGCGGGTGGACAAATTCCACCGGGTCTTCGACGGTGATGATGTGGCCGTGGGAGTTCTCGTTGCGCCAGTCGACCATCGCCGCCAAGGTGGTGGACTTGCCCGAGCCGGTGGCGCCCACCATGATGCACAGGCCGCGCTTGGTCATCGCCAGGTCCTTGAGCACCTGGGGCACGCCCAGGCCGTCAATCGTTGGCAGGGTCAATGGAATGGTCCGCAGCACGAGACCCACATGGCCTTGCTGCATGAAGGCATTGACCCGGAAGCGCCCGATGCCCGAGGGCGAGATCGCGAAATTGCATTCCTTGGTCTTTTCGAACTCGGCGACCTGCTTGTCGCTCATGATCGAGCGGGCCAGCGTCAGCGAGTGGGTGGGCGACAGCGGCTGGCTGGAGACCTTGGTGACCTTGCCATCGATCTTGATGGCCGGCGGAAAGTCAGCGGTAATGAACAAATCGCTGCCATTGCGCTGCACCATCAGCTTCAACAGGTCGTTGATGAACTTACTGGCCTGATCCCGTTCCATGACAATCCTCTCTGCGCTCCGTTATTGTTGCGGATGCAGCAGAAGCGCCCTGGGAACGGCCGCCCTGAGGGGCTCAGGGCTCGATCCGGGCGCTGGTCTGCCGCAGCCGCGTGGAGAGTTTGCGCGTGAACAAGGCCAGCAAATAGGCGGCCGTGGACGCGTCCAACTCCATCATGGCATCCAGTGTATCGGCCTTCAGCACGGCCAGTGCACAGTCGGTGGTGGTGGTGCACGAAGAAAAACGCGGACTGCTGTCAAACAGAGACATTTCGCCCAGCACTTCGCCGGGGTGGGTGTCGGCCAGATGCACGCTCTGGCCATTGGCGAGTTGCCGATCGACCCGCACCTGGCCGCTCAGCACGATCAGCAGGTAGTCGCCCAGCTCGCCTTGCTGGATCAGGGTTTGCCCGGCCGGCACCTGGTAGAACTCCAGGTACTGCACCATCTGGTCGATAAAGGGCGATTGCAGCAGGGACAGCGCCGCATCCTGGGCCCAGACCATGCGCAGCGCCGTGGCCGGGTCGGCCGGGGCCAGCAGCTGGGCGTGGATGGCCTTGCGGCGCTGGCTCCAGAGCACATAGGGGACCTCCGACGTGCTGGCCTGCTGGAAACCATGGAGGAAGAAGCCGGTGTCTGCCTCGGCGGCATCGTCTGCCGGGGATGCGGAATGCAAGCGGTTCATGGCCCAGGGTCTCCTTTGATCCCGCAAAGCATAAAGGGCACCTGCGGTACTGGCAATGACCGCTGGTGCCCTTCGTGCAACCGTTTGTCAGTTGGTCACTGCGGCGATCAGCCCGGGAAGTTCTCCGGCGTCTTCGCCTTGGCGCGGGCCTCGGCCGGGCTGATCACATTGCGGCGCACCAGGTCGGTCAGGTTCTGGTCCAGCGTCTGCATGCCCATGCTGTTGCTGGTCTGGATGGTGGAATACATCTGCGCGACCTTGGCCTCGCGGATCAGGTTGCGGATGGCGGGGGTGCCCAGCATGATCTCGTGCGCGGCCACGCGGCCCTGGCCGTCCTTGGTCTTGCACAGGGTCTGGGAGATCACGGCCTGCAGCGATTCGGACAGCATCGCGCGGACCATTTCCTTTTCTTCGGCGGGGAAGACGTCGATGATCCGGTCAATGGTCTTGGCGGCGCTGGAGGTGTGCAGGGTGCCGAACACCAAGTGGCCGGTTTCCGCGGCCGTCATCGCCAGGCGGATGGTTTCCAGGTCACGCATTTCGCCCACCAGGATCGCGTCCGGGTCTTCACGCAGCGCAGAGCGCAGCGCTGCGCTGAACGACAGCGTCTGCGGGCCCACTTCGCGCTGGTTGATCAGGCATTTCTTGGACTCGTGCACGAATTCGATCGGGTCTTCCACCGTCAGGATGTGGCCGTACTCGTTTTCGTTGAGGTAGTTGACCATGGCCGCCAAGGTGGTGGACTTGCCCGAGCCGGTCGGCCCGGTCACCAGCACCAGGCCGCGCGGCTTGAGCGACAGGTCGGCAAAGATCTTGGGGGCGTTGAGCTGCTCCAGGGTCAGGATCTTGCTCGGAATGGTCCGGAACACGGCACCGGAGCCGCGGTTCTGGTTGAAGGCATTGACGCGGAAACGGGCCAGGCCTTCGATCTCGAACGAGAAGTCGACCTCGAGAAACTCTTCATACTGCTTGCGCTGGGCATCGCTCATGATGTCGTAGACCATCGCATGGACCTGTTTGTGGTCCAGCGGATCGACATTGATGCGGCGCACATCGCCATGGACCCGGATCATCGGCGGCAGGCCTGCAGACAGGTGCAAGTCCGACGCTTTATTTTTGACACTGAATGCCAGCAATTGGGTGATATCCACTGCAGTTCCCTCGTTGTTTTGGTACGCTTTGCGTGCAAGGCCTCGTTGTCAACCAGTTCCAAGGCCGTGCATATTTTTACATTATGAGCACGATTCCCGAAAAAATTCAGCAGGTTCGCCTGCAAATCGACAACGCCTGTCGTGCCAGCGGCCGGCCCGAGGGCAGCGTGCAGCTGCTGGCCGTCTCCAAGACCTTTGGCGTGGACGCCATTGCCGAGGCGGCCGAAACCGGCCAGCGCGCCTTTGGCGAAAACTACATCCAGGAAGCGGTCGAGAAGATCCGCTACTTTGCCGAGCATGACAGCTGGAAGGACCAGGGCCTCATCTGGCACTGCATTGGCCCGATCCAGAGCAACAAGACGCGCCTGGTGGCCGAGCACTTTGACTGGGTGCATACGGTGGACCGGCTCAAGACGGCCGAGCGCCTCTCCGCCCAGCGGCCCGCGCAGCTGGCACCGCTGCAGATCTGCATCCAGCTCAATGTCGATGGCGGCATCACCAAGTCTGGCGTCGCGCCGGCCGAAGCCGCGGCGCTGGTGCAGCAGATTGCGCAGTTGCCCCAGCTGCAGCTGCGCGGCGTGATGAGCATCCCCGATGTGCTGCCCGACTTTGCCGCCCAGCTGGCCGTGCACCAGCGCGTCAAGGCCGTGTTCGATGACATCGCCGCACTGGGCCTGCCGCAGCTGGCGCAGTGGGACACCATCTCGCTGGGCATGACGGCCGATCTGCCGGCCGCCGTTGAGGCCGGCTCGACGATGGTGCGTGTGGGCAGCGGCATCTTTGGCCAGCGCGACTACGGCAGCGCCCACTGAAGGGTCCCCTCTGCCAACCCGCCAGCCCGCAGCAGCGCTTGAAGCTGCGTGCTAAGCTGGCCCCCGATTGTTCTGTGTACCCCCTCAAATAGACAGGAGACCCCCATGCCAGGATTGCTACCCGACGTTGACCCCGATGGCCTGTTGGAGTTTTCGGTGGTCTACACCGACCGCGCGCTCAACCACATGTCGCACCGCTTCATCGGTGTGATGGGCGAGGTGCTGCGCATCCTCAAGACCACCTACCACGCACACACGGCCGTGATCGTGCCGGGCAGCGGCACCTTTGGTATGGAGGCCGTCGCCCGCCAGTTTGCCAACCGCGCCAAGGTGCTGATTGTGCGCAATGGCTGGTTCAGCTACCGCTGGACGCAGATTTTCGACGAAGGCGGCCTGGGCGGCAGTGCTGTCATTTGCAAGGCCCGCCCCCAGGGCACGGGCCCGCAAGATGCCTGGGCCCCATGCCCGGCCGAAGAAGTAGCCGCCGCGATCCGCAAGGAAAAGCCCCAGGTGGTGTTTGCCCCGCATGTCGAGACGGCCAGCGGCATTGTGCTGCCCGACGACTACATCCAGACCATCAGCGCCGCCGCGCATGAGGTCGGCGCGCTGATGGTGCTCGACTGCGTGGCCAGCGGCGCCATCTGGGTGGACATGCAAAAGACCGGCGTCGATGTGCTGATCACCGCGCCGCAAAAGGGCTGGAGCGGCCCGCCCTGCTGCGCGATGGTGATGCTGTCCGAGCGTGCGCGCAAGGCCATCGAAGATACCAAGAGCAGCAGCTTCTCTTGCGACCTGAAGAAGTGGATGCAGATTGCCGAAGGCTACGAAAAGGGCCAGCATGCCTACCACGCGACCATGCCCACCGATTCGCTGGTGCAGCTGAGCAAGGTGATGCAGGAGGCCGAGGCCTATGGCCTGGACAAGCTGCGCGAGGAGCAGACCCAGCTGGGCAAGGAAGTGCGCGCACTGCTCAAGGCACGCGGCTTTCCGAGCGTGGCGGCGCCAGGTTTTGAGGCGCCCGGCGTGGTCGTCAGCTTCACCACCGACCCCGAGATCCAGAACAGCAAGAAGTTCGCCAGCGTGGGCCTGCAGACCGCCGCTGGCGTGCCGCTGATGTGCGACGAAGGGCCGGAGTTCAAGACCTTCCGCATCGGCCTGTTTGGCCTGGACAAATGGCACAACGTCGATCGCACCGTGGGCCACTTGCGCCAGGCGCTCGATGGTTTGGGTATCAAGGGTTAACTTGTGTTTTTAACGTGTTCTGCACCTGCTATACGGGTGCAGAATGCTGGTTTTTCTGAAGAACATTGGATTGGATTTCGCCATGAAAGCATTGACCGCCAGCGCCTTGTTCGCTGCCATCGCCCTGACCGCTGGCTTCGCCCAGGCACAAAGCAAGCCTGTGACGACCAAGAGCGGCCTGGTGTTTGAAAGCATCAAGGACGGCACCGGCGTCAGCCCCAAGAAGGAAGATACCGTCAAGGTGCACTACAAGGGCACCTTCCCCGACAGCGGCAAGGAGTTCGACAGCTCCTACAAGCGCGGTGAGCCGATCGAGTTCTCGCTGGGTGGCGTGATCCCCTGCTGGACCGAAGGTCTGCAGCTGATGAAGGTCGGCGGCAAGGCCAAGCTGACCTGCCCGGCCTCCATCGCCTATGGCGCCCGTGGCGCGGGCGGCGTGATCCCGCCGAACGCCACCTTGAACTTTGAAGTGGAACTGCTGGGCGTCAAGGGCCGCTAAGCCGCGCTTCCCACACGCTGTAGAGCCTTCGCGTCTTGCTGGCGCGGAGGCTTTTTGTTGTTTAGGCGATGGGTGCATTGACGGCTCAGCGCTCCACCCCCAGCCGCTTGGCCAGCCGCTGCAGGTTGGCGCGGTCCAGCTGCAGCTCGCGCGCGGCTGCCGCCCAGTTGCCGTTATGGCGGGCCAGGCTGGCGCTGAGCAGCTGGCGCT
This sequence comes from Comamonas sp. MYb21, assembly GCF_037479395.1. Lineage (NCBI taxonomy): Bacteria > Pseudomonadati > Pseudomonadota > Betaproteobacteria > Burkholderiales > Comamonadaceae > Comamonas > Comamonas sp. MYb21. Next base: position 264,848 of record NZ_JBBGZC010000006.1, read on the forward strand.
CGTAGCGTTCCACCTGGGCGCGCAGGCCCAAGGTCTCGGCACTGGCGGCTAGCCCTTCGGCCACTTCGGCAGCGGGTAGCGGCGCGATAAGGCCCGTTGCCTGCTGGCCGGGCGGCAGCGGTGCGGCGGCGGCGCCGTCCCAGAGGTCTTCCTCGCCAATGCTCAGCATGCGCGGCTTGCTGCTGTCCTTGCGCTGGCCCAGGGTGCGGCTGAGCGCCTTGAGCACGGCGCGGCTGATGCAGTGCTCCAGCTCGCGCACATTGCCAGGCCAGGGGTAGCGCAGCAGGGCGGCCTGGGCGGCGGCATCGAGCCGCAGACCGCCCAGCTGCAGGCGGGCGCGGTTCTCTTCCAGAAAGCAGCCGGCGAGGACCAGGGTGTCGCTGTCCCGCGCACGCAGCGGCGGCACCACGACCGGGTAGACGCAGAGGCGGTGGTAGAAATCGGCGCGCATACGGCCGGCCTGCACTTCGGCGGCCAGGTCGCGGTTGGTGGCGGCGATCACGCGCACATCGACCTGGTGCTCGCGGTCCGAGCCCAGGCGCTGCAGCTGGCCGCTTTGCAGCACGCGCAGCAGCTTGGCCTGCACCGACAGCGACAGCTCGCCGACCTCGTCGAGGAAAAGAGTTCCATGCTGGGCCTGCTCAAACTTGCCGCGCCGCTCGCTCAACGCGCCGGTGAAGGCGCCGCGCACATGGCCGAACAGCTCGCTCTCGACCAGGTTGTCGGGCAGGGCGGCGCAGTTGATGCTGACCAGCGGTTGTGCCGCGCGCGGCGACTGCGCATGCACGGCCTGGGCGACCAGCTCCTTGCCGGTGCCGGTCTCGCCGGTGATCAGCACGCACAGGTCGCTGGCGGCGACCAGCGCAATGCTGCTTTGCAGCTGGCGGATCGCAGGGCTGGTGCCCAGGATCTGGCGGCTGCGATCCGCGCCCGGGTTGCGCGGCGCCGGCGCGCTGGCGCTGCGGGCGGCCTGGGACAGCTGCTGCACCCGCTCGGCCGTGGCCACCGTGGCGGCAGCCAGGTTGCTGAAGGCCTGCAGCAGTTCGAGCGCATTGCCATCGGCAAAACGGTCGGGCTCCAGCGCATCCAGGGTCAACAGGCCCCAGGCGAGGCCGCCGGTCTGCAGCACGCAGCCCATGCAGTCATGCACATGCAGCTCACCCGGGGTGGTGATCAGGCCGTCATAGGGGTCGGGCAGGGGGCTGTCGGGCGCAAAGCGCATGGCCTGGCCAGCGGCCAGCAGCTGGGCCAGGCGCGGGTGCTCGGCCACCTTGAAGCGCCGGCCCAGGGTATCGGGCACCAGGCCATCGATGGCCACGGGCTCCAGCCACTCGCCGTTGAGGCGCAGCAGCGCCACCGCATCGGCGGGCAACAAGGTGCGCAGGGCCGCGAGCAGGCGGCGCAGGCGCTCGCGCTCGGGCAGCTCCTGGGCCAGATCGGCCACCAGCGGAATCACGGCGTTGAGGATTTTGGAGGATGTCAAAACGACTCGGGGTGTCAAAAACACAGCATTTAGGTGATGTCAGTATGACTGCATGCATTGTGCAAGGTATTGATATTCCACAAACACGGTGTTGGCACGCTGCATGCATTGTCAAGACCAACCACATGCAAGGAGAGTTAAATGCTGAGCGATAGCCAAAAACAGATCATCCAGGCCACCGTCCCGCTGCTGGAGACCGGCGGGGAAGCGCTGACCACGCATTTCTACCAAATGATGCTGAGCGAGTACCCCGAGGTGCGCCCGCTGTTCAACCAGGCCCACCAGCAAAGCGGTGCCCAGCCCCGCGCACTGGCCCATAGCGTGCTGATGTACGCCAAGCACATCGACAAGCTGGAGAACCTGGGCGACCTGCCCGCCCAGATCATCAACAAGCATGTGGCGCTGCAGGTGCAGCCGGACCAGTACCAGATCGTTGGCAGCTGCCTGCTGCGCGCGATCCGCGAGGTGCTGGGCGCCGAAATTGCCACCGATGCGGTGATCGATGCCTGGGCCGCTGCCTACACCCAGCTGGCCGACATCCTGATCGCTGCCGAGGCCAAGGCCTATGACGACATTGCCCATGCTGAAGGCGGCTGGCGCGGTGCGCGGAGCTTCAAGCTGGTGCAGAAGGTGGCCGAGAGCGCCGAGATCAGCTCCTTCTACCTGGAGCCGGTGGACGGCAAGGCCGTGATCACCCACCAGCCGGGCCAGTACATCGGCCTGCGCGCCATCGTGGGTGGCACCGAGCAGCGCCGCAACTACTCGCTGTCGGCCCCGAGCAATGGCCGCAGCTACCGCATCAGCGTCAAGCGCGAGCCCGGTGGCAAGGTCTCCAACTACCTGCATGACCTGCAAGTGGGCGACACCCTGGAGCTGTTTGCACCGGCCGGCCATTTCACCTTGCAGGCGAGCGAGCGCCCGCTGGTGCTGATCAGCGGTGGCGTGGGCATCACCCCCACCTTGCCGATGCTCGAAGCCGCGCTGCAGACCGAGCGCCCCATCACCTTTATCCACTGCGCCCGGGACAGCGCCGTGCATGCCTTCCGCCCGCAAATCGATGCGCTGGCCCAGGCGCACCGCCAGCTGCAGCCGCTCTATGTGTACGACAAGGTGGCCGACGGCGAGGCGGTGGCTGCCCAGGGCCATCTGACCGAGGACCTGCTGGGCCAGTGGCTGCCGGCCTCGCGCGATGCCGATGTCTACTTTCTTGGCCCCAAGCCCTTTATGCGCTCGGTCAAGGCCTCGCTGCGCAAGCTCGGCGTGCCCGATGCCCAGGTGCGCTATGAGTTCTTTGGCCCGGCCGAGGCGCTGGCCTGATCGCAAGCTTCTGAAGCGCTGAGGCGCGCGGCATCGACCGCGCCACATACAAAAACCCGAGCCATGCTCGCCTTGAAAGGCCCGCCTGGGTCGGGTTTTCGTTTTACGGGCCGCATTCTATGCAGCCCAGCGGGGGGCGATCAGCCCAGGACTCAGTCCTTGTAATAGGCCTCGACCTTGCCCTTGAGCTTGATCAGCAGGGGCTTGCCCTTGCGGTCCACGGTCTTGCCGGCGGGCACCTTGACCCAGCCTTCGCTCACGCAGTATTCCTCGACATCCACCCGCTCGGTGCCGTTGAAGCGGATGCCGATGTCATGGTTGAAGACCTCGCGCACAAAGTGCGGGCTCTTGGGGTCGATGGACAGGTGGTCGGGCAGTTCGGGGCGGGCAGTGGTATCGGTCATGGTTGGTGCAGAAGAGAACGCGGCCCTGGGCCGCACAGGCCGCCATTGTCCACACTTTGGCGGCACCTCGCATGGTGGAGGGAAACGAGGGGAGATGGCAGGCAAGAGGCAGGCAAACCGCGCAGTTGGCTGACTTGGCAAGGCCCGCTGCTTGCCGCTACAGTGGTCGCCATGCCTTTGCTACTGACCGACGAGCAGCAGCGTTTGCTGCGCCGCGCCAAGCTCACCCCCTTGCTGCTGCTGCTGCTGGTGGCCTTGCTGTTCATCGTGGCCAGCTGGTGCCTGGGCCAGCCCTTTGCGCAGTCACGCCACTGGCAGCTGGCGCTGCGCTGCCTGCGCGCGATGACCGAAGCGGGCATGGTTGGCGCGCTGGCCGACTGGTTTGCGGTGGCCGCGCTCTTCAAGCACATCCCGATACCGTGGATCTCGCGGCACACGGCCATCATTCCGCGCAACAAGGACCGCATTGGCGAGAACCTGGCCGTCTTTGTGCGCGAGCGTTTTCTCGATGGCGACTCGCTGGTGCAACTGGTGCGCACGCACCAGCCGGCCGACAAACTGGCGCAGTGGCTCAAGTCGCCGGCCAATGCCGAGCTGCTGGGCCACCAGGTGGCGCGCCTGGCCGCCGCTGCGCTGGCCACGGTGCAGGATGCGCAGGTCGAGCGCTTTATCAAGCTGGCGCTGCGCACCTTGCTCGGCCAGATCGATCTGTCGCAGTCGCTGTCCAAGGTGCTGGCGGTGCTGACGCACAACGGCCGCCACCAGGTGCTGCTGGCGCAGGCGCTGGACAAGCTCGTCGAGCTGCTGCACGAGGCCGAGACCCGCGCCCTGATCGCGCAGACCATTGCGCATTGGCTCAAGACCGAGCACCCGCTCAAGGAAAAAATGCTGCCCACCGGCTGGCTCAGTGACAAGGGCTCGGCGATGATTGCCAGCAGCCTGGAGCACCTGCTCGACGCCATTGCCGACAACCCCAGCCATGTGCTGCGCGCCAAGTTTGACCAGACCATGCAGGAATGGGTGGAGCGCCTGGCCCAGGATCCTGCCTGGCATGCCAAGGGCGAAGAAGTGCGCCGCTACCTGCAGCATGACCCCGCTGTCGGCCAGTATGTGCAGGAGCTGTGGCAAAGCCTGCGCGCCAGCCTGCAGGCCGACCTGGCCAACGAGCATTCGGCGATGGCGCGCAATGTGCGCGGTATGGGCCTGTGGCTGGGCAAGTCGCTAGCGGGCGACTCGGCGCTGCGCACCGCGCTCAATACGCGCATGGAGCTGTGGGTGCGAGAGCTGGCGCCCGAGATTTCGCAGTTCTTCGGCACCCATATTGCCGACACCGTCAAGCGCTGGGATGCGCGCGAGCTGGGCGAGCTGATCGAGTGGAACATTGGCCGCGACTTGCAGTACATCCGCATCAATGGCACCTTGGTGGGCGGACTGATCGGCTTTGCGCTGTTCTGGCTGGGCTGGCTCGTGAACCACCTGGGCGCGGGCTCCGTGTAGGCAAAACCGCAACAGTGGGCGGCATCTATGCTTCACGCCGGCTTCACATTAGTCAACACTTCTTTATCGTTCTATATAATAAGAAGCATTCGCATTTGCTAAGCGTCAATCCACGTTCTTCGTTGCCCAGCCAGGTGGCGCCAGCCATCTCCATGCCGCACAGCCCGGCATGCACGCCAGGGCGGCCCAGGCTCAGCCCGTCCTGACCCTGCCGCGCCGCGACTGACAGCGCCAACCCCCGCGAATAACCGCTGGCCCCGCGCCTGCGCTTTTGCCTGCCCGTCACGAGCGAGCAGGTAGCGCTGCCGCATGCCATACCTTGATCTGAACCGGAGCTTTTCCATGACCGCCCGCCCCCTCTGTGCAGCCCTTGCTGCCCGCCCTTCCTTGCTGTTGCACGCCAGCCCATCGCCGCGCAGTGCCGTGCCCCATGCATGGCGCGCCACGGCGCTGGTGGCCGCTGCCCTGCTGGCTGCGGGCCCTGCGCTGGCGCAGACCGAGGCGGAGGCCGACAAGACCTTGTCGACCGTGGTGGTGACGGCCTCGGGCTTCGAGCAGGCGGTGGAAGATGCACCGGCCTCGATCACGGTGATTCCGCGCCAGGAGCTGGAGAAAAAGGCCTACCGCGATGTGACCGATGCGCTGCGTGATGTGCCCGGCGTGGTCATCACCGGTGGCGGCAGCTCCAGCGACATCAGCATCCGGGGCATGGCCTCGAACTACACGATGATCCTGGTGGACGGCAAGCCGCAAAACTCGCGCGAGACCCGCCCCAACAGCGATGGCGCCGGCATCGAGCAAGGCTGGCTGCCGCCGCTCAGCGCCATCGAGCGCATCGAGGTCGTGCGCGGCCCCATGTCCTCGCTCTACGGCTCGGACGCGATGGGTGGTGTGGTCAACATCATCACGCGCAAGGTGGCCAAGCAGTGGACGGGCACCCTGAGCGCCGAGACCACGCAGCAGGAGTCTTCATCGTCGGGCGATATCTACCAGAGCAATTTCTACCTGGCCGGCCCGATCAAGAGCGAGGTGCTGGGCCTGCAGATCTACGGCCAGAAATCGCGCCGCCTCGAAGACAAGTTTGTTGGCGGCTTCAATGAGCAGGACAGCAGCTCGGGCACCGCCAAGCTCACGCTCACCCCCAACAAGGACCACGACCTGGCGCTCGAAGTGGGCCGCACCCTGCAGGACCGCTATGCAACGGCCGGCAAGAGCGCGAGCCGCGCCTCCAGCTACTCGGACTATGCGCGCAACCACATTGCCCTCTCGCACACCGGGCGCTGGGGCTTTGGCACCTCGACGACCTACCTGCAGCACGAGGAGATCGACAACCCCGGCCGCCAGATGAACCTGAAGAACACCGAGTTCAACAGCCAGATCGTGCTGCCGATCGGCGAGCGCAACCTGACCACCTTGGGCCTGAGCTACAAGCATGAAAAGCTGATGGACAACGGCAACCAGATGAAGGTGGACAACCCGATCAACACGCTCAAGCGCTACCAGTGGGCGCTGTTTGCCGAGAACGAATGGAAGGTGACCGATGCGATTGCGCTGACCACCGGCCTGCGCATGAACCATGACCAGAACTACGGCACCGATTGGACGCCGCGCGTCTATGGCGTCTGGCATGCAACGCCCGAGTGGAGCGTCAAGGGCGGTATCTCGACCGGCTTCAAATCGCCCAGCCTGCGCGCTGCGGTGGCCGATTGGGGCCAGATCACCGGCGGCGGTGGCGACCCCGCCATCATCCGCGGCAACCCCAACCTCAAGCCCGAGAAAAGCACCAGCCAGGAGCTGGGCGTGATCTGGGACAACCGCCGCGATTTCACCGGCAGCCTGACCCTGTTCAACACCGACTTCAAGGACAAGATCACCGAGGTGCGCAGCTGTGAAGACACCGAGGGCGGCGGCCGCGCCATCGTCACCGGCAACTGCACGGTGCTGGGCACGCCCTACAAGTTCATCAGCGACCGCACCAATGTCGACAAGGCCAATATGCGCGGCGTGGAAGCGACTGCGACCTGGAAGGCCAGCGAGGCGCTGCGCCTGGCGGCCAACTACACCTTCACCCGTTCGGAGCAAAAGAGCGGCAACTTTGCCGGCCAGCCGCTCAACAAGATGCCCAAGCACATGCTCAACGCCACCCTGGACTGGCAGGGCACGGACAAGCTGGGCGTCTGGAGCCGCCTCAACTTCCGGGGCAAGAGCTCGGATTACCTCAGCCGCACCTCAATGGCCAAGGGCACGCCGTCCTTTACGTTCATGGACCTGGGCCTGAACTATGCCTACAGCAAGGATGTGCGTTTCAGCACCGGCATCTACAACCTGTTTGACAAGCGGGTCGATAGCGCCACCTATGACGCGGTCTATGACGGCCGCCGTTACTGGGCCAAGGTGACGGTGGGTTTCTAAGCTTGTAGCTTTTAAACCATAGCCAAGCGCTGGTGCCGCAGGATGGCGCCAGTGCTTGCAAACCCGCGCCATCCCTGGCTTTCACACAGCAGTCAGGCGGCGCGGCATGGTTGCGCCCGAAATAACTTTACAGTTGCGAAACTTCGCAAACCGTAACAATTCTTCATCAATCTCTATAATGAGAACTATTCGCATATAAACGTCTCGCGTCCCTCTTGCTGCCTATCGCGCGATAGCGCAGCCATGCCTTCCCGGGACGGCGCCCTGACAAGCGCCGTGACCGCAGACCTGCACAACAAGCGAAGCATCGCTGGCCCGCCGCCAGTGCCTGCGGGTGGTCTCCATCTGCTGGCGCCTGGGGCGCGCTGTTGTCTACCTGATTACCGATTTTTCCCATGTCCTCCTCTGCCCCGTTGGCAGCGGGTCGCGCGCCAGCACGGCCTCTGCGTCTTGATTTCCACCCACTGCCATCGGCGCCCCAGCGCCATGCACTGCGCGCCATCGCGGGCGTGGTGGCCGGCATGCTGGTCCATGGCGCAGCGGCCGCGCAGGCGGCCGATGCCACCGATGTTGCCGAGCAAGCTGCCAGCGACAAAACGCTGGGCACCGTGGTGGTGACAGCCGCAGGCTTTGAGCAGGAAGTGACCCAGGCGCCGGCCTCGATCACCGTGATTCCGCGCGAGAAGCTCGAGCAGGGCGCGTACAGCAACCTGCACGATGCGCTGCGCGATGTGCCCGGTGTCATCATGACGCCGTCGGACAATAACTCCAACGACATCAGCCTGCGTGGCATGGGTGCCAACTACACCTTGATCCTGGTCGATGGCAAGCGCATGAGCACGCGCGAGACGCAGACCAATGGCTCGACGGGGACCGACCAAAGCTGGGTGCCGCCGCTCGAGGCCATCGAACGCATCGAGGTGGTGCGCGGGCCCATGTCCTCGCTCTACGGCTCGGACGCGATGGGCGGCGTGGTCAACATCATCACGCGCAAGGTGGCCAAAAAGTGGCATGGCTCGCTGCGTGCCGATGCCACCTTGCAGGAGCGCTCCGCATCCGGCAATGCCTACCAGAGCAACTTCTACCTCTCGGGCCCGATCAAGGAAGAGCTGCTGGGCATCAGCCTCTACGGCAACTACAGCAAGCGCGACGAAGACCGCATCTACCAGGGCTACAACGACAGCGACACCAAGGCGCTCAACGCCCGCATTGCGCTCACGCCCAACAAGGACCACGACATCATTGCCGAGCTGGGATCGGCCAGGCAGCACTTCATCTCCACCCCGGGCAAGACCTTGCTGGAGACCGGCGAGCTGTCCGACCGCAAGTTCGAGCGCGAGAACTACTCGCTGCAGCACAAGGGCCGCTGGGGCTGGGCCTCGTCCGATACCTATGTGCAGCATGAGAAGACGCGCAATATCTCGCGCGAGATGACCATCAAGAATACGGTGGCCAACAGCAGCTGGGTGATTCCGGTGGGCGAGGCGCACATCGTCAGCACCGGCCTGTACTACAACCAGCAGGACCTGACCGACACCACCACCAACACCTTGCCCGGCAGCAACCGCACCACCGCCGACCGCACCCAGTACGCCTGGTTTGCCGAAGACGAATGGCGCCTGCGCGAGGACTTTGCGCTGACCGGTGGCCTGCGCTATGACCACGACAGCAAGGGCGGCTCGCAATGGAGCCCGCGCCTCTATGGCGTGTGGAACCTGAGCCCGCGCTGGACCGTCAAGGGCGGCGTCTCCACCGGCTTCCGCGCGCCATCCTTGCGCCAGACCCTGGGTGACTGGGGCCAGGCCAGCCGGGGCGGCAATATCTATGGCAACCCGGACCTGAAGCCGGAGAAATCGCTGTCCAAGGAAGTGGGCGTGCTCTACAACGATGGCGCTGGCCTGTCGGCAGGCCTGACGGTGTTTGACAACGACTTCCGCGACAAGATCACCCGCATTGCCTGCCCCGAATGCGGCCCCTTGAATGCGTCCGGCAACACGCCCACGACCAATATCAATATCGACAAGGCGGTGACGCGCGGCATCGAGGCAACGCTGACCATGCCGCTGGCGCGCAGCCTGGACCTGAACTCCAGCTACACCTTCACCAGGTCGGAGCAAAAGAGCGGTGAGTTTGCCGGCCAGCCGCTGTCACAGCTGCCGCGCCACATGCTCAATGTTGCGCTCGACTGGAAGCCGTCTGACCGCTGGAACGGCTGGACCAAGCTGTCCTACCGGGGCAAGGAAAGCCAGCCCACCGGCGGCCGCTCGGCCCGCACCTGGGTCGCTGGCAGCTATGCGATGTTCGATGTCGGCGGCTCGTTCCACTACAACAAGAACACCACCTTCTTTGCTGGTATCTACAACCTGTTCGACAAGGATGTGTACTACGAAGACTACGCCACCGTGCAGGACGGGCGCCGTTACTGGGTGGGCATGAACCTGAAGTTCTAAACCCACCGCGCGGCGTCCCGCATGCCTGCGGGCGCCGCCTCAACTTGATTGACATGCATTGGAGAAAGACATGACCCAGCCATTGACCACGGCCTGCTGGCGCGCCAGCGCCGCTGCCGCCCTCGCCACGTCGCTGTTTGCCGCACCTGCCGCCTTTGCGCAAGCCCCCAGCCCCAAGGCCCCGGCAACGATCACCGTGCAACACGCCAAGGGCAGCACGGTAGTGCCCTTGGCGCCCAAGCGGGTGGTGGTGTATGACCTGGCATCGCTCGACACGATGCAGGCGCTGAACCTGCCGGTGACCGCCTTGGCCAAGGCCAACTTCCCCAGCTATATGCAGGCCTATGCCGATGCGCGCTACCTGCCAGCGGGCACCCTGTTCGAGCCCGATTTTGATGCGCTCAGCCACATCCAGCCGGACCTGATCGTCGTGGCGGGCCGCAGCGCCGGCAAGTACGACATCCTGAGCAAGATTGCGCCGACCGTGGACCTGAGCGTCAACAACCAGCAGCTGCTGGCCGATATGCAGCGCAATGTGGTGGCGCTCGCATCGCTGTGGGGTAAAGAGGCCCAGGGCGAGCAGCTGATGCAGCGGGTGCGCGCCGAGGTGGACAGCACCCGCGCACTGGCCCAGCAGCAGGCACCCGGCCTCTTGGTGCTGGCCATCAGCACCATGATCAATGCCCAGCCACCCGGCGCACGCTTTGGCCTGCTGCACGATGTGCTGGGCGTCAAACCTGCGCTGCCCGCCGATGCCAGCAAGCCGCGCGGCGTGCCGATGAAGATGGAAGAGATCCGCCAGCTCAATCCCGCCTGGCTCTATGTGATCGACCGCAATGCCGGTACCGGCAGCACCACCGGCCGCGACGGCAAGCCCGTCGTCGCCAGCACCGAGCTGTTCAACAACGAGGCCATCCGCAACAGCGCTGCGGGCCAGCAGGGCCGGCTGGTGTTCCTGGATCCGCAGGTCTGGTACCTGCTGGGTGTGGCCGGCCCGCAGGCGATGCTGCAGACGACGGCGCAGCTCAAGCAGGTGTGGGGCCAACGCTGAGGAAGCGCGCATCCCGGGTGCCTGCCCCCGGCGGCTGACCCAGTGCCAGCGCGATGGGGCACGGGGGCACGGAAGCTTGCGCAACAAGGGATGCCATTGCATGCATCCCTTGTTGCGCGCTGTCAGGGTGCCGTTGCCAGCGCAAACCCCTCATCCAGCCAACCGGTGATGCCGCCGGCCATGATCTTGACGGGCCTGCCCAGCTGCGCCAGGCGCAAGGCGCCCCGGGCCGCGCCATTGCAGTGCGGGCCGGCGCAATAGGTCACAAACAGCGTATCGGCGGGCCAGGCCGCCAGCTTGCTCGCAACGATCTTGCCGTGCGGCAGATGCAGCGCGCCAGGGACATGGCCTTGCGCATACAGCGCGGCACTGCGCACATCGAGCAGCACAAAGTATCGTGCACATCCTAGCAGTCGGTCTCGAACGTGAAGGACCGGGAAAAATGCGCCACGGCATCGGCACTGGCGGCGGCGGGAATCTGGCTGACATAGCGGCTCATGAAGTACTCCTGGTAAACATGGCAGCGATTTTGCGGATCGACCCTGTTGTCTACAATTGGCGCAGAAGACATAAAGAGAAGGATTTGCGCCAATGTCTGCACGCTTGCTGGGCCCGCTGGTCGTAGCGCCGGTCTACAACGGTCTTTGCACCTTTGAGTTCTCGATGGTGGCCGAGGTGTTTGGCCTGGAGCGGCCCGAGATGGGTGAGGGCTGGTACCGTTTTGCGAGCGTGGCCGTGGAGCCGGGCCCGTTGCGGGCCCAGGGGGGCTTGCTGGTGCAGGCCAGTGCCGACCTGGCCTTGCTGGAGCAGGCGGACCTGATCGTGGTGCCCGGCTGGCGCGGCATGGACGAGCCGGTCCCGCCCGCGCTTCAACAAGCCCTGCGGCGCGCGGCGCAGCGCGGGGCCACCCTGGCATCGATATGCTCGGGCGCGTTTGTGCTGGCCGCCGCCGGCTTGCTCGACGGGCGCCGTGCCGCCACCCACTGGCGCTACGCCCAGGCGCTGGCGCAGCGCTACCCGGCCATCGACGTGGATGCCCAGGTGCTGTACGTGCAGGATGGGCGCATCTTTACCTCGGCGGGCAGCGCGGCGGGCCTCGACCTGATGCTGCATCTGGTGCGCTGCGATTTTGGCGTGCAGGCGGCCAACAGCGTGGCGCGGCGCCTGGTGGTTGCTGCGCACCGCAGCGGTGGGCAGGCGCAGTTCATCGAGCAGCCGCTGGTGGCCGATACATCGGGCAAGCTGGCGCAGCTGCTGGACCAGGTACGCGCCGATCTGCGGCGGGACTGGACGGTGGCCGCGATGGCCGAGGTGCTGGCGATGAGCCGGCGCACCTTTTTGCGCCGTTTCACGGCAGGCACCGGCATGGCGCCCAGTGCCTGGCTGGCACAGGCGCGGATGGAGGAAGTGCGGCGTTTGCTGGAGAGCACCAACCTGCGTGTGGAGCAGATTGCCGACCAGGCAGGCTACCGCAGCGTGCAGGTGCTGCGCGACCAGTTCAAGCGCAGCCTGGGGGTGTCCCCCAGGGCATACCGCGCATCATTCACCGCGCCCTAGCGCCCCAGCCCGCCGCTACAGCGAGCCGGGCAGGGAGCAGGTCTCAGCGCCCGTGCAGCTGCACCGCCTGGCTGGCGGCCAGTGCGGCGATGTCCTCGCTGCTGTAGCCCAGCTCCTGCAGCACCTCGGCGGTGTGCTCGCCATACTGCGGCGCGCCGCGCCGCGTGACGCCATTGCCGTGCGAGAACTTGATCGGCAGGCCCAGGGCCTGCACCTGGCCGGCGACGGGGTGGTCGACCTCGATCACCATGTCGCGCGCCAGCGTCTGCGGGTCTTCCAGCATGTCCTTGATCTTGCGCACCGGGCCGGCAGGCACGCCGGCCTGCTCGAACTTCTCGACCCAGTAGTCAGTGGTGTTGCTGCGCATGGCCTCGGTGATGATGGATATCAGCAGATCGCGGTGGGCCATGCGCTCGCGGTTGCTGGCAAAGCGCTCGTCTTCGAGCAGGTGCTCGAGCTGCAGCACGCGCGTCATGCCGACCCAGGTGGCCTGGCTCACCGCGCCGATATTGATCCAGCCGTCCTGCGTCGGTATCGCCTGGTAGGGCGCGGCCACCGGGTGGGCCGAGCCCATGGGGCCCGCCGACTCACCGGTGGCAAAGGCCATCGCCACCTGCCAGTAGGTGTGGACCAGCGAGGCCTCGTACAGCGAGGTGTCGACATACTGGCCTTCGCCGGTGCGCAGCCGCTCGATGTAGGCGGCCAGCACGCCGGTCGAGGCCAGGATGCCGGCGGTCACATCACCAATCGGCACGCCGACCTTGACGGGCGGGCGGCCCGGACCTTCGCCCGTCAGGCTCATGATGCCGGACATGCCCTGCGCAATCAGGTCGTAGCCTGCGCGCTTGGCATAGGGCCCGTTGAGGCCAAAACCGGTGATCTTGCAGTAGATCAGGCCGGGGTTGCTGGCGCGCAGCACGTCGTAGCCCAGGCCGAGTTTTTCCATTGTGCCGGGGCGGAAGTTCTCGATCACCACATCGGCCTTGTCGATGAGGCGGCGCACCACCTGCAGGCCATCGGGGTGCTTGAGGTCGACCGCAATACCGCGCTTGTTGCGGTTGACGATCATGAAGGTGGCGGACTCGCCCTGGATCTCGGGCGGGATCGCGCGGCGGGTGTCGTCGCCGCCGGGCAGGCGCTCGACCTTGACCACCTCGGCGCCCATGTCGGCCAGCAGCAAGCCGCCAACAGGCCCTGCCATGACATTGGTGAGCTCAACAACAACGAGGCCCGACAGCGGGCCTGTGCGCGGGGAAGGGGATGGCTGCATGAACGCTGTTACTTTCCTGTGAATACCGGCTTGCGCTTGTCCAAAAAGGCGCGGTAGCCTTCGATGAAATCCTGCGTGTCAAAGCAGGCGTAGCCCTCTTGCTGGTCGGCATCCGTCAAGGGTGTACCGCTTTGCAGCCGGGCGATGAATTTCTTGTGCCAGCGTGCTGACAGCGGCGCCAGATTGCTGATGCGGGCGATGGTCTGGGCCAGCTCCTCGTCCCAGGCAGCTTGGGGCACCACGCGGGTCACCAGGCCTTTGCTGAGGGCCTCTTGGGCATCGAGCAGGCGGCCTTCGAGCAGCAGCTCCAGCGTCACCTGGGGGCCTGCGACATGCAGCAGTGCCTCGAGCTCCGGGTAGGCGAGCACACCGCCCAAGCGGCCAATCGGAATGCCAAAGCGGGCGTCATCACTGGCCAGGCGCAGGTCGCAGCAGGCCGCCAGCTCCAGCCCACCGCCGACGCAGGCGCCACGGATCGCTGCCAAGGTGGGGATGGGGCAGTGGCGCAGCAGGGCCATGGCCCGATGCGCCTGCTGGGCAAAGGCAATGCCCTTTTCCTTGGACGAGCGCAGCGCTTCGAACTCGTCGATATCAGCGCCACTGCCAAAGGCCTGGGTGCCTGCGCCGCGCAGCACGATGCAGCGCAGATCGCTGTCCTGCACCAGCACCTCCAGCTGCTCGGCCAGGCTGATCCACATCTGGTGGCTGATGGCATTGCGTTTGGCCACGTTGTCGATCAACAAGGTGGCGACATGGCCGTCGCGGCTAAGGGTGATCTGTCCACTCATGGGCTGGCTTTGTCAAAGGGTGATGGAAAAAGGCGCGCCAGTTTGCGCGCCGCTGGCGTTGAACGGGTGTTAGCCCCTGTCAGAACGCGGGGACGATGGAGCCCTGGAACTCCTTGTCGATGAACTGGCGCACCTCGTCCGAATGGTAGGCCTTGACCAGGCGTGCCACCCAGGGCTTGTCCTTGTCAGCCTGGCGCACGGCAATCAGGTTGGTGTAGGGCGACTTGGCCGACTCGCGGGCAATGGCGTCCTTGGTGGGGTTGAGCTTGGCGGCAATCGCATAGCTGGTGTTGATGACGGCGGCATCGAGGTCATTGAGCGCATGCACCAGCTGGGCGGCATCGAGCTCGCGCAGGCGCAGCTTCTTGGGGTTGTCAACAACATCCAGCGGCGTGGCCTTGATGCCGGCCGAGGCGCGCAGCTTGATGAGGCCGTGCTCCTGCAGCAGCAGCAGCGCGCGGCCACCATTGGTGGGGTCGTTGGGCAGACCGATCTGCGCGCCGGCGGGCAGGTCGGCCAGCGACTTCACCTTCTTGGAGTACAGCGCAATCGGCAGCACCACGGTGTTGGCCGCTGCCACCAGCTTGTAGCCCCGGTCCTTGACCTGCTGGTCCAGATAGGGGTGGTGCTGGTAGGCATTGGCATCGAGATCGCCAGCGACCAGTGCGGCATTGGGCTGGATGAAGTCGCTGAACTCGATCACCTGGATGCTGAGGCCCTCTTTGGCGGCCGCTTGTTTGACGGCCTCGGCAATCTGCGCATGGGGGCCCGCCGTTACACCCAGCTTGAGGGGCTTGTCCTGCGCAAAGGCAGGCGCGGCAAAGGCGGCAGAAACCGCCAGCAGGGCGGCGAGGGTGAAATGGCGCTTGAGCATGAAAGGCAGTCAGGGACAAGTAGACGGGCCCACATGCTACGTTCGATCGCTCAGATTAAAAAATAATATTATCGAATAACCAAAGACGCCATTCGCTATATGGAGCGGCTTAGTCGTCTGTCGGATCCGCAGGTTCTGGAGCCTGATCGCCGCCCGATGCCAGGTGCTGGCCGATCTGCATCCAGGCCTGGGCCGCTTCGGCATCGCCGGCAAAGTGGTGGCAACTGGCCGCAGCCATCGCGATGCGGGCATTGCGCGGGTCCAGGTCAAAGGCCAGCTCGTTCTGGGCGGCCGCGTTTTGCCACATCACCGTGGCATTGGGCGAGCCTTCCTTGTGCAAGGCATGGGCCTCGGCCATCCAGGCCTGGGCCAGGCGCAGCGCGGCTTCGGGCTGGTTGCGGTCGGCCTGGTGGGCGCGGTAAAAGGCCTGGCCCGCCTGCTGCCACAGCGCGCGGGCGGCAGCGAAATCGGTGGTGGCAATCTTTTGTGCCTCGGCAACGAACTGGTTGCCGGTGGCGAGGTGGTGGCTGTAGCTGTCTGCGGTCATGGGGCTGCGATGGTAGCAGCGATGGCAAGGGCTTGCAGGCGGCCCAGCACTTGCCACCGCGCGGACGGTTTAGCTGTGCGAAATACGCGTTCCGAGCAAGGCCAGGAACTGCGCCAGCCACTGCGGGTGGGCAGGCCAGGCGGGGGCGCTCACCAGATTGCCGTCGGTATGGGCCTGGTCCACCGCAATATCGGCATAGCTGCCGCCGGCCAGCACCACCTCGGCCTTGCAGGCCGGGTAGGCCGAGCAGGTGCGGCCTTGGAGCACACCGGCGCCCGCCAGCAGCTGCGCACCATGGCATACCGCTGCAACGGGCTTGTTGGCCGTGAAGAAATGGCGCACGGCAGCCAGCACCGCTTCGTTGTTGCGCAGGTACTCGGGGCCGCGGCCGCCGGGGATCACCAGCGCGTCATAGTCCTCTGCCTTGACGTCGGCAAAGCTCGCGTTCAGCGTGAAGTTGTGGCCGGGCTTTTCGCTGTAGGTCTGCGCACCTTCAAAGTCATGGATCGCCGTCTTGATATGGTCGCCGGCCTTTTTGTCCGGGCAGACCGCATGCACCTGGTGGCCCACGGCCAGCAAGGTCTGGAAGGGCACCATGGTTTCGTAGTCCTCGCAGTAGTCACCACAGATCATCAGAATTTTCTTGGCCGGCATAGGGTCTCCAAAGGTTGGGTTCAGGCGGGTCTGCCTGCGCCATTGTGGGCCGGGTGGGCCCGGATGCCAAGGGCGGCGCGCGGGCAAAAAAAACCCTGCTAGTGGAGCAGGGTGGCAAAAGATGGCTTGGAGCCATCGCATGCTGTGGCGTTCATGGATACAGGCCACATCTTGGGCGCAGCGCAGGCGCTACGGGCTTCTCCTCTCGGAAAAATCAGAACTTGTAGGTGACGTAGAGGAACGGGATGATCGGGTCCAGCGTCAGGCGGGTCTGCGATACCGCCACCTTGTTGCCATTGACCGTCGTGGTCAGCTTGGCATCGGTCTTCATCGGCACATAGGACACCGAGAAGGTAATGCCCCAGTTTTTGTCGATCGCGTAGTTGGCACCGATGTTGAAGACCGGCGCCCACTGGCTGTCGATCTTGGCGGTGGTCTTGGCAACCCCTGGAGGCGCGCCGATCACACTGCCCAGCGTGTTTTGCAAGCCGCTGGTCAGCCGCACATTGCGGAACTGCGAATAGGTGACACCCAGGCCCAGCGAGACGCGGAACTTGTCATCGGCATTGCCAAAGAAGTACTTGCCCAGCAACGAAGGTGCATACAGACGCGCATTACCCAGCTCACCAATGGGCTCCAGGGTGCCGGCGCCATGGAGCTTGAGACGTGGCGGAATGCCCAGCACGCCTTCGACTGCCCAGTTGTCGGTCAGGAAGTAGTGCACATTCAGGCCCAAGGTGGTGGCGCTCTTGAGATCGGCGCCCGAGCCAGGGATCTGGCGCTCAAAGGGCTCGACAAAGGTCAGCGGCTTGCTCTTGTCCTGGGGCGAGTAATTGAGCGCCCCGGCCCCTAACACCCAGTCGCCTGCCTTTTGGGCGTAAGCGCTGCTTGCGAGCAAGGCGGTGGCCGCCAGCCACATCCATTTCTTGGCTTGTTTCATTGCTTTGTCTCCTTGGGTTGCTGTTTGAACGATCGTCAAATCTGGCTTGTCTCGAAGACAGAGCATAGGAAGCCTGGCAGGCCATGTCGACAGGGTAAGCGCTGAATTTCAGCAAAAAAAGCACACTCGTTCTAATTTATGCCGATCTGGGGAAAATGCAGATGGGAAAGGGTGGGAGTTTGTTGTAAAAGCACACCTTTTTTACAGGTGCGGGTTCTCCGTAAGATTTGAATTTTTCTCCCTGAAGTTTGAACTCGGAGACGCCTCGGATCAGCCGGAGGGGGGTACCGGGCAACTGCCAGCCTGTCGCCGGCCCGTGAAGCTTCTGGGCAGGCCGCTGGGGTGCCTAGGCAAATTGGCGGTAGGATGCCGGCTAACGGCCAGGAGCAGACGGTGGCTGCGAGAAAAAGCGGACGCTCAACGTTTGAGTTAACCGGCCTGCGGACGCGAGCACCGTAACGGGTCCGGTTGAACGAGCGGTTAGGTCGCTACGCGAGGCGGCTAGGTAGCGCGAGCACGGCTTTCCCGAGCAACCACGACAGCACGACCTGTTTTGTAGAACCGCTCCAACATGGCGCGAATCTCAGCGGTCTGAACACCCCGTGTCCCTATCCAACCTTCGTTGACGAAGGCGGTGAACTGTGAGTTGGTCATGTATCGCGGTGCATTGTTGAAAGTGATCTTTGACCCGCCCTTAGAGCCAACTGGCCCATTTGGACCAACGAGAAAGCGCATGTACTCCCGCGACACATACATGCCTTTGATCAGTTCCCCCGAGGCAGGTTTGAGCCCCTTCTGCGGGACGAGCTTTAGCATGAAGCCGTCATCGTTCAACCGGAACTGCTCGTGAGTCGATATTGAGCCGGTCCTCCTGTAAGTGGCGCTGAACTCATCCATTGATGCCAGTTCCGAACGCAATTGAGCATCCGGTCGATACAGCATCTCATCACCTTCTTCGCGCATCAGCTTGTACTGAACAAGGACGAACAGCTGAAAATCCTCGTTGTAGTACAGAAGATCGACTCCGAGGGTGTGTTCCAAGTCGTTGCGGTTCGCGTAGATCACCTCTAGTCGTCGTTCTCCAGACTCAAAAACGCTCACGCCAGCTTGGTGCATTGGCGTCATTCCTGGCCAATTGAACAGGTCGTGTTGAATCGCGGCTTCCTCTTGGATATATTGCTGCGGAATTCCTTCGATAAACGATGAAATAGCGCCGGGCCGCGACACAAATCTTGCCGTTTTTTCGCCCTTGTCGACTTCTGTAAGCTGTTCCTCGTCAGGCGCCCATTCGCCGAGCACGCGGTCGCGGAGCTTGTTGGAGCCTGAAAAGATGTCAAGCGCAATACCAAGTGCGTCTCGCTCTTGAAGGAGAATTTCTGCGGCCTCGCCGAATATTCTGTATCCAGCGAACTGAAGTAATGCAACCAAGCGATCAATTTCGGTAGCGATATCCGGCCGTTCGAGTTTGATCGCATCCAGCAGCAGAGCCCAAGTGGCTGGTGGGAATATTCCTCCAACTCCCCTAGAAACCCGGATAAAGTGTCTCTGAATCTGTTGGGAGAGGTGAGCTTCTATTGCTGCGATCAGGATTCCGTTCAGGCTTACTATGCTTGAGAACTCAATCCGATTCTTTGACGTGACAACCTGATTGCGCTTTCGCGCAAGGCAAATGAAATCGATTGTTTCTTCGGAGAACGACAGCAGAGCAATCGCTGCGTCGCCAAGAGCCCAGTCTCTGACGCTCAGGGCGTCGGTGAAAGGCGAGAAGTCACCTTCGACTCGCTCTCGCAGGAGCTCAGCGCGTCGGTCTTCATCGAAGCGAATGAGCATTCCAGTGATGGGGCTTGGCATTTGGCGGATGAGTCGCGTTGCGGTGAGTTCAGCGGGCTAACGTTGAAATTCAGCGGGCGGCGAAGCCGTTCGCTGCAATGTTCGGTTAAGCATCGCGATTGCAAGATAAATCTTCTATTCCCGTCATATCGCGTACCCGAGAGACTTCGCCAAAGCACTGTAATTCGAGTCGCTGTAATTGATGCCAAAAGTCTTATCGCTAGCTGGAGTCTTCTTGGCCTGAGGAGTGGTCCCAAACTTGTTCTTAATGACTCCCGCATCCTGCTTCTCCGACACAGAAATGTAGAAACCGCCGGTGACCTTCATCGCCGACCAATCTCCCGTCAGGTTAGCGTTAGCCCATTCAACAAAGAGGCCATATGGCGTGGGCAGTTTCTTCTTGTTATTGTCAAACTGCATTCCATCCGGAAGACTTGCAGAGACTGAAGACATGAACGTTGCTCGAACCGTGTGGGCTGCAACATAATCATTCCAATTCTTTTTAGCCATTTCGTGTGTTCCGAGAAAAACTAGACGTCCAAAGTAATGTAGACCGCACCAAGCCGCAAGCCATATCAGGTGCTTGCGGTCTAAATTGGCACGAAAAGAACGTGGTAAGCGGCTTCTAGCCAAGCTCTTCGCAAGCATACTGCATGAAAATACAGTCCCAAAGTTAGCCATGAACCCCGCCGCCCCTCCTATGTTGCGCTCCACACGGTTGCTGGATCAGGTCCGTCAACTAATTCGGTACAGACACTATAGCCTGCCCACCGAACAGGCCTAATGTGCAGTGGGTGCGTGCGTTTGTGAAATGGCACGGTTTGCAGGATCCGCGAGACATGGGGAAGCAGGACATCGAAGGTTATTTGCAAGCCCGTGTCAGTGCACACCTTGCGCCACAGCTTCTCCACGCATTTGTTGCAGTCGGGCGTCGACATCCTCACGGTGCAGCAGCTGCTGGGCATTCGAACGTGAGCACGACGATGATCTATACCCATGTCCTGAAGGTCGCTGCCGCAACCTCCAGCCCGTTGGATGCGTTGGCCTTGCAGCTGGCTGAATGACGGCTTTGGAGCTTATAGCTCGATTGCGGCTCTGAGTCGCAAGCCGCCATCGAATCGAGCTCGGCCAGCTAGCAGGTGCGCAGGATCTTTGCAACACAGCACTCGTGCGATCGCAAAGTGCAAAACTCAGTGATCCGTGAACCTGAAAATTCAAAACTAAGTGAAACACGAATTTAAAAGTTGATGATCCATCTTCGTGCAAGCGCTTGTTTTAGCGTGATGCGGAGTTAGAAACTCAGTGCGAATGGACATCCGAGGCAAGGATTCTCCGTGCGGATGGGGTGTAAACCTCGACTGATCCGGATGCGCAAGCCCCATGCACCGGTCCTAACATGTCATACCAACCAGCTTGGATCAACGATCGGTTTCGTGTTCCACCTGCCGTGCAAAGTCCTGCACCGAGCCCTCGTAGGGCTGGTTGTTGGCATCGAGCAGGGTCTGGCGAATGGCAGGCGAGCGAAGGGCTTGCTCGATCAATGCATGCAGATGCAGCACCACCTGGGAGGGGGTATCCGGTGGGGCGAAGAGCCCGAACAGGGAATCCAGATTTGCGGATGGGTAACCCAGCTCAGCGAGGGTCGGCACCTCGGGGAGCACCGGCAGGCGGCGCGGTGCGCCAACCGCCAAGGCCTTGAAGCGCCCGTCACGCAAGGCGCTGAGCTGGTTTGGTGCGACGTTGGTCGACAGCAGCTCGAAGTGGCCACCGAGCGCATCGGTCAATTGCTGCCCGCCGCCCTTGTACGGAATATGGCTGATGCGCACGCCCGCAAGCTGACTCACGCGTTGCAAGACGGTGTGTCCGGTCGTGCCTTCACCCGTCGTCGCCCAGCGCAGCATGCCCGGGTGCTTGCGCGCCGCTTCGACCATGTCGGCGAACGTGGAGGGTGCGAGCGCGGAGGTGCCCACCAGGAGCAGCGGCGTGCGCATGACACCCGCCACGGGCTGCACCGGCAATGGCGCTGCACCCGCTGGAGTTCGGGTACGCCGCGCGGCCGCGTGGCGCAGCAGGCCCACGGCAGCGGCGGCGGTAAAGACCAGCGTCTGGCCATCGGGCGGACTGCGTTGCAAGAGTTCCAGCGCCAAGGTTCCACTCGCGCCGGGCCGGTTCTCGACGATCACCGGCGCCTGGCGCTGACCGACCATCTCCTTGGCCAAGGCCCGTGCCACCAGGTCGCTGACACCGCCGGGGGGATAGGCCACCAAAATCTTCAGCGCAGCGCCTGGCCTTTTCTGGGCGGCCAGTCCCTCAGTGGCCACGAGCGACGCGCCCATCAAGCCGCTCAGCAGCATGGCTCTGCGCGACCATCGTGGGGCGTTTGCCGGGCTTAGCTTGGGCGATCTGGACATCGATTCACCGGCTTTTGGCGCCATGGCGTTTGGCCAGCTTCTTGGCCAAGGCGATCACCGTGCCCAGCGGGCCATCGCAGTCATGCGCGCGGTACACCAAGGTCAACGGCGCCCAAAGATCGAGGGACGGATCGAGCGAGCGGTACACCACGGCATGGCGATGTGATCCCTTGATCGATGCAGGAACAATGGACAAGCCCACGCCTGCAGCCACCAGGTTCACATTGGTCATCATGCGCTCGACTTCGGCGGCCACCTCCACATGGACATGGCGTTGTGCACACAGCGCCAGCAGATTGGCATACAGGCCCGGCGCACCAGGCCTGCGCACCAGCACCAGTTTTTCGCCATCGAGCTCCTCCAGCATGACGGGCTGGGCGCTGTTGTGCGCCAACCGGTGGTCCACCGGAATGGCCAGCAGCGCTTCTTCCCGCAGCAGGGGCTCAAACGCCAATCCCTCCGGGTGTGCCACCGGCACGCGCAAAAAGCCGCAATGCAGACGTTGGGCCGCGACCGCTTCGGTGATTTCAGCGGCGTTGTTTTCGCTGACGCTCAGCAGGATGTCGGGGTGTGACTTGCGGCAGGTGCGCAGCACTTCCGGGGTGAAGGCATGCGCCGCCGCCGAGCTGGTGAAGCCAATGCGCAGATGGCCCCGCTCACCGCGCGCATACGCCTCGATGCGCTGCTGCATGGCAGCAAAGTCGCCCAGCAGCCGCTCGGCTTCTGCGCGCAGCTCATGGCCCAGATCGGTGAGATCCACGCCTTTGGGATGGCGACGAAACAGCGCGCTGCCCAGCTCGTTTTCCAGCGCCAGAATCTGCTGCGACAACGGCGGCTGCTGGATGCCCAGGCGCTCTGCGGCACGCGTGATATGGCCGCATTCGGCCACCGCAAGAAAATACCGGAGATGACGCAGTTCCATATATTTAAAAAGTATGCAGTTGATATCTTAGAAATCTTTGAAATATTTCGCAAGCCGACCAAGAATAGGGAGGCCCTCGCCAACCAAGCGCTGGTCCGCCAGCCTTGCGGGGAGCCGCACCCATAAAAAACGCTTGATAGGAGACAAACCATGAAATCACCTCTTCCCAAACTCGGCCTGCCCCTGCTGGCGCTGCTCGCGCTCAGCGGCTGCGGTGACGGCTCCCTGGTGCTGCAAGGGCCGTCCACCTCCAACGAGGCAGCGCCCGTGACGGCCACTTGCCCTGCCGATGTGCCCAGCGACGCGAAATGCCTGTCCGGCCGCGACTCCAAGGGCGCGTTCTACATGATTGCCGTGCCGGCAAAGTGGAATGGCATCCTGGTGATGCATGCGCATGGAGGCCCCGATCTCGCCGCCCCCGATCTGGACCGCTCCATGGAAGACCTGACCCGCTGGTCCATCATGGTGAAGTCAGGCTACGCATGGGCGGGCTCCTCCTACCGCCAGGGCGGGGTGGAAGTGCGCGCTGCCGCTGAAGACACGGAGCGTCTGCGCGGCATCTTCCGCAAGCATGTGGCGGTCCCCAGCAAGACCATCTTGCATGGCCAGTCCTGGGGCGCTGGCGTGGCAGCCAAGGGCGCGGAGATGTTCACGCTAGATACCGTCGGCGAGCGCCCCTACGATGGCGTTTTGCTGACCAGTGGCGTGCTGGGCGGGGGCACCCGTTCCTACGATTTCCGGCTCGATCTGCGTGTGGTCTACCAGTACCTGTGTGGCAACCACCCACGCCCCAACGAGCAGCCTTACGCGCTCAACCTCGGCCTGCCCGCCAATGTCACGATGAAGCAGGCAGATGTGGCGCTGCGCGTCAACGAATGCCTGGCGCTCAACAAGCCCGCTGCCGAGCGCACACCCGAGCAGAAGGCCAAAATCCAGACCATCGTCGATGTGATCAAGATTCCCGAGAGCGCCATCCAGTCGCACATGAACTGGGCGACCATGCACTTCCAGGATATCTCTGCCAAGCGCACCGGCGGCGAGAGCCCGTTCGGCAATGAAGGCGCGGTCTACACCGGCTCTACCGACGATGCGGCCCTGAACGCCGGCGTGCTGCGCTACAAAGCCAACCCTGCCGCCTACCAGAAGTTCGCCACCGACACCGACCCGGTCGGCAAGATTCCTGTGCCGGTGCTGTCCACCAAATGGATCAGCGACCCGACCGCGTTTGTGGAGCTCGACTCTCGTTTCCGCGAGGTGATGCAAGAAGGCGGCAGTGCTGCTCGTCTGGTGCAGACCTTCACGACAAACGGCACCCACAGCTTTATCAGCGATCCCACCTATCCCGCGCTGATGGACGCGCTGCTGCAGTGGGTGAACACCGGCACCAAGCCCACGCCTTCCGGCATCGCCAGTGCCTGCCTGGCCCTGGAAGCGACCTACGGCAAGGGCTGTAGCTTTGATACGAGCTACACCTCACCTGCACTGTCCACACGCGTCGCTGCACGCCAACGTCCGCAGTGATCGCTGCTGGCGCTTTCCCGGTGCTTGGGTTCCGTGCGTACTTGGCCCACCGGGATATCGCTAGGAACCACAGCAAGCGACTAATGTTTTTTTGCACTGGCCAACGCTGAGGCCGGTGCAAAGGCCGCGGATGGGGACGCTGGCATGGATGCGGCTGCACGTGCTTTTGGAGGGTTTGGCAAACGACGCGACAGGAACGCCAGTTCTACCAACAATGAGCGCGGACAAGGCGCTCATGCGGTCAGTCGCTGGGTGTGCCGGATGGGCGCTGCTTGAGCATTCGGTTGATCCGGATGCTCAGCCCCCACGCCATCGCTGCGAATATGGCACTGCCCGTGATAGAGCCCATAGAGCGGCCGGAAAAGGAGGGGCTGAAAAGCGACCGCTGAACGGTGCTGGCGAGCGTGCGATCTGCAGGAGCGACCCAGGACATGCCCGCTGTGGATTGGTGGACTGAACAGAAGACATACAGCATGGCGCAGCAAACCAAGCCACCCAACGCGCAGCGCTGTGCGACTTTGGCGAGGTGAACAGACTTCCATCCGTAGGCGATCAGCGGTAGCACCCACAGGGCAATGTCCGGCTGCACATAGCGTTTGAGGCTATCCAACCCTGGCTGGTAGGCATCCGAAAGTGATGCGGTGGCAGCATGGAAGTACACACCCGCGGCGTAGGCCAGCATGAAAGAGAAGGTGGCCATGACTTCCCAATGCGGCCATGGCGATAGAGGGGGGTTGTCGGGGTGCATGCGCGGATTATCAAAGCGCGCATGCAGATGAGGATGAAGTCAGTGTGAACTCGAAACACGGCTCACCGGCCCGTGTTTCTGCGTCCGTCCTCAGCCTTGCGCCGCCCGCACACACACCAGCGCATCCACCTGGTCCAGCAGCATCTGCAGATGGCGCTCGCGCAAGCTGTCGCCCAGCAGGTCCACCTGCAGCAGGCTGCGCCAGGTGGCGGCGTGGTCGATGCGAAAGCCGCTCAGCGCAGAGATCAGGTAGTGCACATCGGTGGCAGTGACCTCGGGCTTGAACAGGCCCTGGGCCACGCCGCGCTCCAGGATGCGCTCCAGGGGGGTCAGGGCCGCCCGGCGCAATGAGTCGGTATTGGAGATCTGGCCCAGCATTTCGCCGCCCTGGAAGTTCTCCTGCAGCACCAGGCGCGTGAAGGCCTGGTTGTTGGCGTGGTAGTCAAAGCTTTTTTGCGCCAACGCATGCAGCGCTTCCAGCGGCGCCAGTGCGTCGAGGTTCAGGCTTTCTTCGGAGGCGCGGATATCGGTGTAGCTTTGCTCGATGACGGCCAGGTACACGTCCTTCTTGTTGCCGAAGTAGTAGTACAGCATGCGCTTGGCGCAGCCGGCCTTGGCGGCAATGCGTTCGAGCCGGGCGCCGTCATAGCCATAGTTGGCAAACTCGGTCTTGCCAGCATCGAGCAGCGCCTGGCGCATGCCTGCCGATGCGCCGGGCTCATCGGCCTGGGGGGGTTGAGAGGTTGGCTCTTGCTGGCCTTGCTGCTTGCTCACTGCCGGATCTCCGTGGACACAAGCGGGCAAGCGTACCATGGGCGCCCTTCGCGGAGCGTCGGCGATAAAAAAGCCATGGCTTGCAGTGCAGGCCATGGCGGGTTGTGGGTCAAGGGGCTGGGTCCGACCCCATGCAGGTGCTTACTGGGCCTTGTCAGGCAGCGCGTAGGCGATCACATAGTCGCCACGGTCGGGCGACTGGCGCGCGCCGCCAGCGGAGATCAGCACATACTGCTTGCCGGTCTTGGGCGATTGGTAGGTCATCGGGCCGCCCTGGCTGCCCACGGGCAGGCGGCTTTTCCAGATCTCCTGGCCGTTGGCGGTGTTCCAGGCGCGCAGGTAGTAGTCCTGCGTGCCGGCAAAGAACACCAGGCCGCCCTGGGTGGACAGGCTGCCGCCCAGGGTGGGCAGGCCCACTGGCATCGGCATGCGCATCTTGATGCCCATCGGGCCGGTGTCCTGCACGGTGCCCACGGGCACCTGCCAGACCACTTGCTGGGTCTTCATGTCGATGGCTGAGAGCGTGCCAAAAGGGGGCTTTTGGCAAGGGATGCCCAGCGGCGACATGAAGCGGTCCTTGATGACGGCATAAGGCGTGCCGCCCAGCGGCACTTGGCCCATGCCGGTGTTGGGTTGCTCGCCACCATCGGACAGCGCGGCCTTGGGCTTTTGCGGCATCATCTGCACCCACAGGCCCAGGCGCATGTCGTTGACAAAGATCAGGTGGTTGTTCGGGTCGGCCGAGATACCGCCCCAGTTCATGCCGCCCAGCGAGCCGGGGAAGCTCAGCGACACATCGGTGTCAGGCGCGGTGAACAGGCCTTCATAGCGCATCGACTTGAACTTGATGCGGCAGACCAGCTGGTCCAGCGGCGTCGCGCCCCACATGTCGGCTTCGGTCAGGGTCTGGGTGCCAATCTGCGGCAGGCCGACGGAGACGCGCTGGGTGGGGGCGTATTTCTCGCCGGCAATGCCTGCGGGCTTGACGGGCACATCGTCCACCTGGGTCAGCGGCTGGCCGCTTTGGCGGTCCAGCACAAAGATCTGGCCGGCCTTGGTGCCTACCACCAGTGCGGGCGTGCTGCTGCCATCCTTTTGGGGGAAGTCGATCAAGGTCGGGGCCATCGGAATATCAAAATCCCAGAGGTCGTTGTGCACGGTCTGGTAGACCCATTTCTCATGGCCGGTGGAGGCATCGAGTGCGAGGATCGAGGCGCCGTACTTCAGATCGGCGGCCGAGCGGGGCACGCCATACAGATCGACCGAGGGCGAGCCCATCGGCAGGTAGACGGTGTTAGAGCTGGGGTCGTAGGTGGTACCGGCCCACACATTGGCGGACGAGCGCGTGTAGGTGGCGCCAGGGGCCAGCACCTCGTTGGGCGTGTTGGAGCCCGCATCAAAGGCCCAGCGCAGCGCGCCGGTCATCACGTCAAAGCCACGGATCACGCCGCCGGGCATATCGACCTGCACGTTGTCGGCCACACGGCCGCCGACGACGATGGTGGTGCCGGCCACGGTGGGGGCCGATGTCAGGGTGTAGTAGGCCGGGTTGGCAATGGCGCCCAGGCCCTGCTTCAGATCGACAATGCCCTGGTTGCCAAAGCCGGCGCAGAGCTGGCCATTGTCGGCATTGATCGCAAACAGGCGCGCGTCGATGGTGTTCATCACAATGCGGCGCTGGCACTGGTCGCCTGCGGGCAGCGCAACGGGCTGCACGGGCGACGAACCCGCCACCTGCGGCACCGGCAGCGGCGCATTGGCATCAAAGTAGGCCAGGCCCCGGCAGCGTTCCCAGACACCGCCCACATGCGAGTTGGTGTCGTGGCGCCACAGCTGCTTGCCGGTGTCGGCATCGAGCGCAATCACGTTGTTGCTGGGCGTGCAGACAAAGACCTTGTCACCCACTTGCAGCGGCGTGGTCTGGTCCTCGGCTCCGGCGCCGGTGGATTGGGGCACATCGCCGGTGTGGAAGGTCCAGGCCACCTGCAGCTGGTTGACGTTGTCCACATTGATCTGGTCCAGCGCCGCAAAGCGGTCGTTGTTCGTGCCGTTGCCGTAATGGCTCCAGTCCTTTTGCGCGCTGGCGGCATCCACCGGCTTGCGGCTGATGGCCGCCTGGTTCTGCACCTCAGGATGGATCTGGAACATGGAGGCAAAGCTCACCAGGCCCACGAGCAGCAGCACGCCCGCCAGTGCCAACGGGCCTTTGCTGCTGCGCGCGCGGGGGCTG
This sequence comes from Comamonas sp. MYb21, assembly GCF_037479395.1. Lineage (NCBI taxonomy): Bacteria > Pseudomonadati > Pseudomonadota > Betaproteobacteria > Burkholderiales > Comamonadaceae > Comamonas > Comamonas sp. MYb21. Next base: position 292,528 of record NZ_JBBGZC010000006.1, read on the forward strand.
CCCGCTTGCAGCAGCGGCAGGCAGGCGCTGACCACCGCTGCGCCAAAGGTCATCGCCAGCAGGCGCGAGACCAGGCTCCAGTAGTCCAGGCCCACTTCGGCCAAGGCCCAGAGCACCGTGGCGGCAAAGGTCGCCAGGTACAGCCAGCCGCCCGAGCGGCGGCCGCGCAGCACCTGCACGCCCGACAGCAGCAGGCCCAGGCCTGCCAGCAAAAAGTACCAGCTGCCGCCCAGGCTGATGAGCTTGCCGCCGCCGACCAGAAAGGCCAGGCCGGCGATAGCCAGCACTGCGCCCAGCACGCCGAGCAGCAGGCGCACGGCCAGTGACGGTACACGCGCTTGTTGTGTCATATCGATCCTCGAATCTGTCTTGGGCCTGGCAGGCGCAGCAGCCCTCTGCACCAGGCCCGGGAGGGGCGTTGTGCAGAGGGCCCGAAGCAGTCGCTGCTACAGACCTTGTCTTGTGTGAGAAAAAATGTCCATTGTGGTGAGAAATAAAGTCCATCGCTGGCTGATGTGTACCGGATATTTCAAGAATTTCTGAAACAAATAGCCGCCAAGCAGCCATGGGCTGGCGCAAATGCCGCTGGGGCGCGCGCTGAAGCGACGTGGATTCAGGCGCTGAAATGCTGCTTCATCAGCGGCTTGAGGATGCCGTGCACGGCCTTGACCAAGCGGTTGTGCGGCCGCGCGGCCGGTGTGGCCAGCACGATGCGGTTGCGGATCACCGGATGGCTGACCTGGGCGGTGAACACCGGCGCACTGCCCGGCCAGGTCTTCACAGCGCTGGCGGGCACGACCGAGCAGCCCACATTGCGGGCGACCAGGGACAGCACCATCTTGATCGAATCAACCTCGGCGACGATGCGCAGCGGCAGCTGCTGGTCTTCGACCGCGTCGTCAAAAATCATGCGCAGTGCCTGCGGGCGGCTGGGCAGCACCAGCGGGTAGTCCACCAGCTGGGCGACCTTGACCCGCTCGGGCAAGGGGCGGGTGCTGATCAGCACCAGGGGCTCGCGCGTCAGCGGCTCGGTCAAGAGCTGCGGGGTGGGGCTGGGGTCAAACAACACGGCCACATCGAGCCGGTCGGCCAGCAGCCATTCGCGCAGGCGAATGCTCAGGCTCTCTTCGACAATGATCGAGGCATCGGGGCAGGCCTGCAAAAACTGCTGCACCACATCGGGGGTGACCAGGCTGGCTACCAAAGGCGGCAGGCCCAGGCGCACCTTGCCGCGCGGGCTTTGCAGACGCGCGGCCATGTCGGCCTTGGCGGCATCGACGGCCGCGCTGATGTTGCGCCCATGGGCCAGCATGGCCTTGCCCGATTCAGTCAGCCGCACGCCCCGGCCATGGCGCTCGAGCAGCGGCTGGCCCAGCTCAGCCTCCAGCAGCTGCACCTGGCGGCTCAGGGTCGGCTGGCTCAGGTTCAGCGCCGCAGCGGCCTTGCTGTAGCTCTGTGCCTGGGCGACCGCCATGAAGTACTGCAAGCGCACAAAATCCATGCATCACCTCTATATCTGATATTTGGATTTTATAGGTGATCAAAAAACTGGCAGTTCCACAATGCGCTCAAGACGACTCTTTGATGGCCTTGCATGAACGCCCCGACCCCCGACCTCCAGCAGCCCGTACAGACCTATATGCTGGCGCCCTCTAAGCCCAGCCTGGTGCTGCCCGCTGGCAGCTGCGACAGCCATGTGCATGTGTTCGGCCCGGTGGATGCTTTTCCGTATGCCGAGCCGCGCAGCTTCACCCCCGCCGATGCGGGCAAGGAGACCTTGTTCGCGCTGCACCGCCATCTGGGCATCAGCCGCTGCGTGATCGTGCAATCGGCCTGCCATGGCTATGACAACCGCGTGGTTGAGGATGCGATTGCGCATGGCGGCGGCCGCTACCTGGGTGTGGCGCTGGTGCCGCTGTCGGTCGAACGCACCGAGCTGCAGCGCCTGGCCGCAGCAGGCTTTCGGGCGATCCGTTTCAACTTCATGAAGCACCTGAACACCGGCGCATCGGTCGAGGACGTGGTGGCCTTGACGCCGATGCTGGCCGAGCTGGGCATGCACCTGCAGATCCATTTTGAGAGCGCGCTGATCCACAGCCTGGGCCCCGTGCTGCAGCAATCGGCCTGCCCGGTGGTGATTGACCATATGGGCCGTGTTGACGCGACGCTGGGCCGGGAAGGCGCCGATTTCCAGGCACTGCTGCGGCTACTGGAGCAGCCACTGTTTTACGTGAAGGTCAGCGGTATCGACCGCATCGATGCAACGCCGCCCTACCAGCACGGCATTGCGCGTGCGCAGGAGCTGGTGGCCCATGCGCCCGAGCGCGTGCTCTGGGGCAGTGACTGGCCGCACCCCAACCACACGCATGTGCCCGATGACGGCGTGCTGGTCGATGCGCTCGCGCAGTTCAGCCCCAACCCGGCGCATCTGCAGGCCCTGCTGGTGGACAACCCCCAGCGCCTCTACCGCTTCCCAGCCTGAAACGTGCACAAGGAAAAAAGCATGGCGATTTTTGATGCCCACACCCCCGTCAACCCGCAAGGCCGGCTGGCCGGCAAGGTGGTCTACATCACCGGTGCCGGGGCCGCAGGCGCAGGCTGGGGCAACGGCCGGGCGACGGCGATCCGCTTTGCGCAGGAAGGCGCACTGGTGTTTGGCGTGGACCGCAATGCCCAGGCGCTGTGCGAGACCGAGGGCAGCATCCGCAGTGCGGGCGGCCAGTTTGTCGCCGGCCACTGCGATGTGATGGACCCGGCGTCGATAGCGGCATCGGTGCAGGCCTGCCAGGCGGCGCTGGGGCGCATCGATGTGCTGGTCAACAACGTGGGCGGCTCGGCCAAGGGTGGGCCGGTCGAGATGGACGAAGCGGTCTGGGATGCCCAGCTGGACTACAACCTCAAAAGCGTGTTTCTGTGCTGCAAGGCGGTGCTGCCGCTGATGCAGGCGCAGGGCGCGGGCAGCATCGTCAATATCTCATCGACTTCGGGCATGCGCTGGACCGGCGCGGCGCAGATTGCCTATGCATCGAGCAAGGCTGCGGTGATCCAGTTTTCCAAGGTGCTGGCCGTGCAGTACGCGCCGCACCGCATCCGCGTGAACACCGTGGTGCCGGGCCAGTTGCACACGCCGATGGTTGAGACCCGCTTGGCCGGCCAGCGCGCAGGTGGCGATGTCGAGGCGCTGCTGGCCCAGCGCCAGGCGCGTATTCCGCTGCCCTTCATGGGCGATGGGCGCGACACCGCCAATGCGGCGCTGTTCCTGGCCTGTGACGAATCGCGCTTTGTGACGGGCACCGAGATTGTGGTGGACGGCGGTATGACCGTGCGCTGCGGATAAAGCAAGATTATTGAAGGAGACAACGATGAGATTCCAAGCCTTTCCCGCAGCCCGCCAGTGGCTGCACGCTGCCTTGCTCGGCACCGCCCTGGGCTGCGCCAGCAGCGCCATGGCGCAAAGCGAGATGACGCGCCTTTTGGTGGCTTTTCCGCCCGGCGGCCCGGTGGACTTCATTGCGCGCACGATGTCGCAGCAGCTGGCCAAGGAATTGGGCCACCCGGTGATTGTGGAAAACAAGCCCGGCGCCAACGGCGCGATTGCCGCCGACAGCGTGATCCGCTCGGCCCCCGATGGCAAGACCCTGTGGCTGACCAGCGTGGGCGCGGTAGCGATCAACCCCGCGCTCTACCCCAAGCTGAACTACAAGCCTGCCAGCGATCTGGTGCCCGTCTCGCTGGTGGTCAACAACGTGGAGATCATGGTGGTCAACGCGCAGACCAGCTTCAAGGACGGCAAGGACTTTGTGCAGGCCGCCAGCCAGCGCAAGGACAAGCCGATGACCATGGCCTCCTCGGGCACCGGCAGCGTGCCGCATCTGGCAGCCATCCAGCTCAATGAATCGGCAGGCCTGAACCTGATGCATGTGCCCTACAAGGGCGCGGCCCCCGCCATCACCGACCTGATGGCCGGCCATGTCGATGGATTCTTTGGCGATATTCCCGGCCTGGTGGGCGCCATTGACAGCGGCAAGTTCCGGCCCGTGGGCATTGCCGCTGCCAAGCGTAGCGCCCGCTACCCGAACGTGCCCACCTTTGACGAGCTGGGCTACAAGGGCGTGGATTCGAACAACTGGTATGCGGTGTTTGCACCCAAGGGCACCAGCCCCCAGGTAGCGGCCAGTCTGAGCCGCGCCATCCATGCGGCCTTGCATGCACCCGATGTGCAGCGCAAGATCGAGGCCTCGGGCGCCGAGGTGGTGGGCTCCAGCCCCGAAGCGCTGGCCCAGCAGCTGGCGACCGATACCGAGAAGTGGACCGCCATCATCCGCCGCAACCGTATCACCCCCGATTGAGATTGAAAGACTGCCATGCGCATTGAAGCGATTGAGCCAGGCAGCCGCAGTGCGCTGGCGGAGCTGGAGCAACAGATACGCGCCGAGCGCGGCCGCATCTCGCCGCTTTACCAGGTGCTGCTGCACAGCCCCGCCATTGCCAAAGGCTGGGAGCAGATGCTCTCTGCCGTGCGCAACTACAGCAGCATCGATGCCGGGCTGCGCGAGCTGATCATCCTGCGGGTGGCCATGCTCAACCAGGCGGCCTATGAGTTCGAGGCCCATGTGCCGCATGCGCTCAAGGCCGGCGTGACGCAGGCCGCCATCGATGCGACGCGCGACACCGGCACCACCGCCAGCCCGGCCTGGGATGGCCTGCAGCAGCTGGCCATTGCAGTGACTGATGCGCTGACCCGCGATCTGCAGGTGCCCGAGCCCCTGTTTGCACAAGTGGCCGCGCGCTTCAATGCGCAAGAGCAGGTGGAGCTGTTTGCCACCATCGGCGCCTACAACATGGTGTCGCGCTTTTTGAACGCTTTTGAGATTGGCCACTGATGCCCGCACCCGCACCTGCTACCGCTATCGACAGCCTGCTGCTGCGCTGCACGCCGGCAGCCCATGAAACCGCCAGCGCGCTGGCGCAGACCGCGTTGGCGCTGCTGCGCAGGGATTTTGCTGATCTGCGGCTAGTACGCGTGGCCCAGCAGCCCCAAGGCATCGCCTATCTGTACTTCGCACTCGGCAGCCCGCAGCCGCTGAGCGCCGATCAAACGCGGCAGGCCGAGCGCCGCTTGCAGAGCGCAGGCAGCGCCGGCCTGGCCGCTTGCGAGCTCTCGCGCCTGCAGCTGGTGATGCACTGTATCGGTCCGGCCAATGGTGAAGCCACGCCGGTGCACTACGCCGTCGAGATGGACCCCGAGGCCGATTGGCAGGACGAGTTGTTTGCCTGGTATGACCAGGAGCATCTGCCTGGCTTGGCCAGCGTGGCCGGCACCGCCCAGGCCTTTCGCTACCTGAACCTGGACCATGGGCCGCTGTCGCTGGCCTGCTATGACCTGGTCGATGCCGAGGTGATGGGCTGCCCGGCCTGGCTGGCGGTGCGGGGTACCCCATGGAGCGCGCGCGTGCGGCCGCATTTCACCAACACCCGGCGCACGATGTTTGATGCGCAACCGCTGGTGGAGGCGATAAGCTAGGAGCTGGCCACCGGCGAGCACAGTTCCACCAGGCTGCCATCCGGGCAGCGCACATAAGCCACCACCTGGCCCCAGGGCTTGGTGGTCGGTGCTGCCAAGGCGGTTGCACCGGCGGCCAGTGCACGCTCGTAGGCCGCAGCGACATCGCTGCTGACCAGCGCAATCTCCACACCCAGCGGCTGAGCCGATGCAGAGGCCGCCACATGGCCGCCACATGGCCGCCGCTGAAGTTGGCATGGCCCAGCGCATGGTCGGCAAAGGCCAAGGTGGTGGCACCGGTCTCCAGCTCGCCGTAGCTGCCCGAGGGGTGCAGAAAACGGGTGGCCAGGCCAAAGGCCTGCGAGAAAAAGGCCAGCGATGCGGCAACATCGGGCACATAGACGATGGTGTAGCCGAACTGCAGTGCTTGCATGGTGGGCGCCTTTTTTTTAGAACATATTCCTGGACCCGCACCAGCGGGCCATGCAGCGCTTGCCGAGCGCCCGAGACCGTGTTCAGACCACGGCAGGGAGTGGGGCTGAGGGACTTTAGCGGCTGCTGCAGGCCTTGCAGGTTTGCAGGGCCAGGCGGTGCAGCGCCTGCCAGCCGTTGGCCGGCCACTCGGGCACCTTCAGGCCCTTGACGATGCCATCGACCGCATGGGCCGAGTGCAGCAGGCGGGCGACGGTGGCATCGCTGATGCGGGGCAGCACGCGCTCGAAATGGCGCTCCTTGTTGCCCCAGACGCGGTTCTCGCGCAGGGCCATGGGCATGGGCCGGCCGTTGCGCAGCGCGTCCTTCACCCGCTTCATCGCGCGGATGTCTTCGGCCAGCGCCCAGTGCACCAGCACCTCGGCCTCGCCCTCGGCCTGCAGGCCGTTGAGCATGCGCTCGGTGCGCAGCACCTGGCCGGAGAGCACGGCATCCGAGAGCTTGAACACGTCGTAGCGGGCGACATTCAGCACTGCCTGCTCGACCTGCTCAAAGCCCAGCTCGCCTGCCGGGTAGAGCAGGCCGAGCTTTTGAATTTCCTGGTGGGCGGCGAGCAGGTTGCCCTCGACCCGGTCGGCAAAAAAGGCCAGGGTGCGCTGGCCTTCCTCACCGGCTTTGACATGCTGCTTTTGCTGCTGCAGGCGCTGGGCGATCCAGGCGGGCAGCGCGGCGCGCTCGATGCTGTCGACCTGCAGGGTGACGCCATGCGACTCCAGCGCGGCAAACCAGGCGCCGGTCTTGGTGGCCTTGTCCAGGCGCGGCAGCACCACGATGGTCAAGGTGCTGTCGTTGTCCACACTGCTGCTGACCAGCTGCTGCAGCGCCGTGCTGCCGTCCTTGCCGGGCTTGCCGCTGGGGATGCGCACTTCGATGATCTGCTTGTCGGCAAAGAGGCTCAGGCTCCCGCCGGCAGCGAGCACCGCACTCCAGTCAAAATGCGCGCCGGCAACGGTAAAGCTGCTGCGTTCGGTATAGCCGTTGGCGCGCGCGCTGGCGCGGATGGCATCGACGGCCTCCTGCACCAGCAGGGGCTCGTCGCCATGCACGGTGTACAGAGACCGCAGCCCCTTGCCCAGCTGGGCACTCAACTGATTCAACGGCACTTGCATGCTTGGTGGCGCTTCCAGCGCTGCGTGGCCGCAGCGCTTGTCATTCGGTAGGGGTGACGGACTTGACGATGGCCAGGCGCCGCACGATCTGCTGAACGATGTCGGTCTGCATGTTGCGGTAGAGCATTTCCTCTTCGTTCGCCTTGGACAGTGCGTAGGTTTCCAGGTAGCTGATCTCGCGGTACTGCATCAGCTCGGAATCGGGCACATAGAGGGCGCCCTTGGCATCACGCACCCGAAAGCGCGTGATCAGGCGGATCTGCAGCTCGCGCACCTCGCCGGCCGCATTGCGCGAGACGACGACGCGCTCGCGGCGCTGGCCCAGGTCATCGTAGATGGCCTCGGCCTGCGTGGCCTGGCTCGGGTCGCGCAGCACCTGCAGGCTGCCGGCAGCCTCCAGGTGGCGTTGCAGCTCTTTGAGGAAGCCCGAATTGGCGTTGCCGTTCAAATACAGCGATTTGAAGGCGAAATCCACCGATCCGCGCAGTTTGAAGCCGCATGCCGCCAGCAGCGGCACGCTTGCCAGGGCAGTAAGCAGCGTGCGTTTTTGCATGGCGCTTAGACTACCACGTTCACCAGGCGGCCCGGCACGATGATGACTTTCTTCGGGGTCGCACCATTGGCGATTTTCTGGAAGTCTTCATTGGCCAAAGCAGCGGCTTCAATCGTGGCCTTGTCAGCGCCGGCAGCGACGATGATGGAGCCGCGCAGCTTGCCGTTGACCTGCAGCATCAGCTCGATCTCGTCCTGCACCAGCGCCTGGGCATCGACCTCGGGCCAGGCGGCATCCAGGAGGCCGCCAAAGGCTTGCTGGTAGCCCAGCGCATCCCACAGCACCTGCGTGAGGTGGGGCGTGGCCGGGTAGAGCGCGCGCAGCAAAATGCCAAAGCCTTCGACCAACGCGGCGCGGCCGCCTTCGCTGTCCACGGCCTTGAAATCTTCCAGCGCGTTGATCATCTTCATCGCGCCTGACACCACCGTGTTGTACTGCATGCGGCTGTAGTCATAGGCCACTTGCTTGAGCACGGTGTGGATCTCCAGGCGCAGCGCCTTGGCTTCCTTGCCGAAGGCGGCGCCGGCAGCGCTGGCCGCCTGGGCTCGCGCAGCATCGAACTCTGGCGCATGCAGCTTGCTGCCGAAGTTGTAGACACGGCGCAGGAAGCGGTAGCTGCCTTCGACGGCCGACTCGTTCCACTCCAGGGTCAGCTCGGGCGGTGCGGTGAACATGGTGTAGAGGCGCGCGGTATCGGCGCCGTACTTCTCGATCAGGTCCTGCGGGTCGACACCGTTGTTCTTGGACTTGGACATGGTGCCCACGCCCTCGTAGTCGATCGCGGTGCCAACGGGCAGCAGGCCATCGGCGCTGTCCACAGCCACCTTGAGCTGGGCGCCCACGACCTTGCCGGTCTCGTCAAATACCTGCTCCACATCCTTGGGCCAGAAGTATTCCTTGCCACCCTTGGCGGTGCGGCGGCTGTAGATGTGGTTGAGCACCATGCCTTGCGTGAGCAGCTTGGTGAAGGGCTCGTCGACCTTGACCAGGCCCAGGTCGCGCATGACCTTGGTCCAGAAGCGTGCGTACAGCAAGTGCAGGATCGCGTGCTCGATACCACCGATGTACTGGTCCATCGGCATCCAGTAGTCGGCGCCGTCGGCCACCATCTTCTCGCTGTTCTTGGCATCGCAATAGCGCATGAAGTACCAGGACGAATCCACAAAGGTGTCCATGGTGTCGGTCTCGCGGCGGGCCGGCTTGCCGCAGCAAGGGCAGACCACGCCGGCGTGGAAGGCTTCGCTCTTGATCAGCGGGTTGCCCGAGCCATCGGGCACCAGGTCTTGCGGCAGCACGACCGGCAGGTCCTTCTCGGGTACGGGCTGGGCACCGCAGTCTTCGCAGTGGATGATCGGGATAGGGGTGCCCCAGTAGCGCTGGCGGCTCACGCCCCAGTCGCGCAGGCGCCAGGTGGTTTTCAGCTCGCCCAGGCCCTTGGCTTCGAGCGCCTTGGCGACGGCTTGCACACCTTCCTTGTAGTGCAGGCCATCAAAGTCGCCCGAGGCGATCAGTACGCCGCGTTCCTTGTCGCCATACCAGTCCTGCCATTGCTGGCTGTCGTAGGGGCCTTCGCCCTCGACGGCCACCACCTGGCGGATCGGCAGGCTGTACTTGTTGGCAAACGCAAAGTCGCGCTCATCATGGGCGGGCACGCCCATCACGGCGCCGTCGCCATAGCTCATCAGCACATAGTTGCCGATCCAGACCTCGACCTGCGCGCCGGTGATCGGGTGGGTGACGAACAGGCCCGTGGGCTTGCCTTCCTTTTCCTTGACGGCGAGTTCGGCCTCGGTGGTGCCGCCCTTCTTGCATTCTTCGATGAAGGCCGCCAGCTCTGGGTTGGACGCGGCGGCATGCGTGGCCAGTGGGTGCTCAGGGGCCACGGCGCAGAAGGTCACGCCCATGATGGTGTCGGCACGCGTCGTGAAGACATACATCTTGCCGTCGCCGATCAAGCTGCCATCGGCGTTCTTCACGCCATGCGTGAACGCAAAGCGCACGCCGGCGCTCTTGCCGATCCAGTTTTCCTGCATCAGGCGCACCTTGTCGGGCCAGCCGGTCAAGGTCGCCTTGTCGTTGCCCATCTGCACATGGTCCAGCAGCTCTTGCGCGTACTGGGTAATGGCCAGGTAGTAGCCCGGGATCTCGCGCTTTTCCACCAGCGCGCCGGTGCGCCAGCCACGGCCGTCGATCACCTGCTCATTGGCCAGCACGGTCTGGTCCACCGGGTCCCAGTTCACGGTCTGGGTCTTGCGGTAGGCGATGCCCTTGTCCAGCATCTTGAGGAACAGCCACTGGTTCCACTTGTAGTAGTCGGGGTCGCAGGTCGCCACTTCGCGGCTCCAGTCGATCGCCAGACCCATCGCCTGCATCTGCTTTTTCATGTAGGCGATGTTGTCGTAGGTCCACTGCGCAGGCGGCACGCTGTTCTTGATCGCGGCGTTCTCGGCCGGCAGACCAAAGGCATCCCAGCCCATGGGCATCAGCACGTTGTAGCCCTGCATGCGCAGCTGGCGCGTGAGCATGTCGTTGATGGTGTAGTTGCGCACATGGCCCATGTGCAGCTTGCCGCTGGGGTAGGGCAGCATGGAGCAGGCGTAGAACTTTTTCTTGCCCGCGTCCTCGGACACGCGGTAGGCATCTTGGGCTTGCCACTGGCTTTGCGCGGCGGCTTCTACGTCGGAGTGGTTGTATTTTTCTTGCATGGAACTGGTCAGGAAAAAGCGGCCGCCCACGGGCTTTCCGGGGCGAGGTCAATTGGGCAAAGATTGTAGGCCCATCGCCATAGCCCGTGGATGGCGAGTGCCGCACGCTGGGGTGCGGTTATACATGCCATGTAAAAATAAATGGTTATCTCTGTATTGATAGCCAATATGCTGGTGTCTCGCCCTAGGCGGTGCGCCCAGGGCCGCGCCAGCCGCATCTCCCCATTTCCATCCGATTTATCCCCCTTTGAAAGGACTCTGCCTCGTGACCTGGGAAACCCTGGACCAATACGAACCCTGGATGCAAACGGCCGCCGGTCTGGCGGCCTTGGTATTGCTGGCCTATGCACTGCGCCTGGTGGTGCGCATGGCGCTGCTGCAGATCGTGCCGCGCTTTCGCTCCAGCCTGGGTGCGGCCTGGCTGCGTACCTTGCTGGACAACCGCATTCTGGTGCGCGTGGCGCAGATCGTGCCCTCGCTGGTGGTCCAGACGGGCATTGCTGCGGTGCCGCACCTGCCGGTCATCGCCAGCACGGTGATCCGCAATGTGGCGATTGCGGTGACGGCGCTGCAGGTGGCGCGCCTGCTGTGCGCCATCATGGACGGCATCCAGGAGGCCAACGAGAACCAGCTGGAATCTGCCCAAAGCACGCGCTCGGTCAAAAGCTATGTGCAGCTGGGAAAGATGCTGGTGATGGTGGTCGCGGGCATCGTGATGGTGGCGACCTTGATCGACCGCTCGCCGCTGATTTTGCTCAGCGGCCTGGGCGCCATGTCGGCAGTGCTGATGCTGGTGTTCAAGGACACGATCCTGTCGTTCACCGCTGGAGTGCAGCTGTCGAGCAATGACATCCTGCGCGTGGGCGACTGGCTGGAGATGAACCAGGTCGGCGCCGATGGTGCCGTGGTGGACATGGCGCTCAACACCGTCAAGGTGCGCAACTGGGACAACACCATCACCACCATCCCCACCTGGCGCCTGATGAGCGACAGCTTCAAGAACTGGCGCGGCATGTCGGAATCGGGCGGCCGCCGCATCAAGCGGCCCCTGTGCATCGACACCACCTCGGTGCGCTTTCTGACCCGCGCTGAAATCGCCGAGCTGAGCCATATCGCCCTGCTGCGCCCCTACCTGGAAGGCAAGGTCGCCGAGATCACTGCCTACAACCAGGATTTCTCGGCCAAGGCACCGGACATGGCCGACGAGATCGTCAACCTGCGCCAGCTCACCAACATCGGCACCTACCGTGCCTACTGCAATGCCTATTTGCAGGCCCACCCCAAGCTGCGCAAGGACATGACCTTGATGGCCCGCGCGATGGAGCCGACCAACCAGGGCTCGCCGCTCGAGATCTATGCCTTTACCGACACCACCGCCTGGCTAGAGTACGAGGCGATCCAGGGCGATATCTTTGACCACCTGATCGCCATCCTGCCGGAGTTTGGCCTGCGCGTGTTCCAGGTGCCATCGGGCAATGACATGCAGGTGGCGCTGCGCCAGCACGAAGTGCAGGCCCTGCAGCGCTGAGCCTGTCTGTTGCCTAGCGCCGCGCCCCCTGGGCCGGTGCTGGCGCGGGTGACGGTGAGGGCACATTCGCCACCGCCTCGGGCAGCGGCTCGGGCGCCACGGCCACCGGCTCGTCGGCCTCTGGCACTGGCGCTTCGCTGGCCGCGCCGGTCGCTTCCGGGCTGGTGATGCCCAGCGGGCTTTCCCAGATCGAGCGGCCGGGCAGCGGCAGCACCGGCTGGCCATCGCCATCGGCCAGGCCCACCAGCAGCGCGCGGCCATCGGGCAGCACGCGGAAGTCGCCATAGCGGGTCTGCTCAAAATGGCGGCCCTGGCCTTCGGGGAAGAAGTAGGCATCGGTCACCAGCACCCACTGGCCCTTGAGGCGCTTGAGCGGCAGCGCCAGCTCGCCTTTTTGCAAGGGTTCGGTCGCGGTCAGCAAGCCCAAGATGGTGGCCACGCCCTGGTCGTCAACGCTGGCGCGCACCAGCTGGCTGGCGCTGACGATGTCCTTGAGCTTTTCACGCATCTCAAAGGGCAGCGAAAAGTTCAGCGCCATATAGTCGCCCTGCATCAAGGAGCGCGGGTCCACCGGGATCAGCGGTACCAGGATGCGCTGGCCATGGGCAATGACCTGCTCTTTGCCGCGCACATCCCAGTTGACCAGGCCCAGCGCCAGTACTGCGCCCACGACCAGTCCGATCCATTGCAGCCGGCGCTGCGGCGCTGCGGGCTGCGTGTCTGCGCCAGCGCCGGCATCGGCCGCGCGGCGCAGCGCCCACAGGCAGGCCAGCAGCAGCGCGCCAGCCAGCGCCAGGCCCAGGCCCTTGGCCGCCAGCGACCAACCCAGGTGGTAGTAGAACTGGCCCAGGGCGACCAGCGCCAGCAGCGCGCAGAGCACCGCAATGCGCCAGCGCGCCGCCAGCAAGGCGCCCGCAGCGACCAGGCCAACAACGGCCAGCCCGGTGCTGAACCAGGCGGCCAGTGCCAGCATGGCGCCCGCCAGCAGCAGGCTGTGCTCGCCCTGGCGGTTGGTGGTGCCGCGCGCGCGCCATTGGCGGGCCAGCATCCAGGTCGACAGCGCCACCACGACGACGGCCAGCGCGCGCCCGGCAGGAAAGGCCCAGGGCATGAAGTCGCCGCTCTGCTCCCAGAAGATGGCGCGGGCCACATAACCCGAGGCGAAATTGCTGATCAGCACGCCGACGATGGCCGCATCGGCAAAGGCGGCCCAGCGCGGCTGGGACCAGCGCTGCGCCGGCGTGGCCAGGCGCGCGGGTTCGCCACGCAACCACAGGCACCACAGCAGCGCAGGCAGCAACGCATCGAGCTGCAGCGGCAGCAAGGCCGGCAGCCAGGACTGCAGCCAGGACTGCAGCGCCATCAGGCTCACCACCACGGCCATGCCCCAGCCCAGGCCCATCAGCGACTGGATCCAGCGCATCTGCGCCAGCGCGGCGCCCAGCATCAGCACCAGCGCCGAGACGGTACCAATCAGCAGCACACCCAGGCGCGAGTCAGCCACATCGCCCAGGTTGACCAGCACCAGCAGCCCGCCCGCGCACCAGAGCACCAGCGCCACGCAGTTGATGAAGGCATGGCGGGACTGGCGCATCAAACCACCGGCTGCGGCCAGAAACACCAGGCCCAGCACCACGCCGCCGGCACCAAAGACAAAACGCTCGCCCAGCGCCAGCGCCAGAAATACCGCCAGCGGCACCAGGCTGGCCAGCGCACCGAGCATGGCCAGCGCCAGCACCAGGACCGGGGGCTCATCCAGATCCTGCACAGGTGCATCGCCTTGCACCAGGCCTTGCTGGCGGGCCGGGGACCACCAGGCCGGTTGCGTGCGCAGAAATGACAGAGGTCGGATAGCAGCCATCACAGCACCTCCTGGTGGTCGCGCTGCTGGGCATGCAGGTAGTGCTGCGCGGCCATCAAGGCCTTGACCGAGGCGCCCAGGCAGACCATCACCACCACGGCAAAGGCGAGCAGGGCCTCGGTTTCATGCCACTCGAATATCCAGCGGGCAATGAGCGACAGCACCAGCACATTGGCGGCCAAGGTGGCCAGGCAGGTGCAGATAAAGTCGCGAAAACGGCTGAACAGCGCCACCAGCAAGCTGGCAGCCACCAAGGCGCCGCTGAGCGCAAAGGCCGCCAGGGTCTGGCGCGTGGCCTCGTCAAACAGCTGTACGGTGGCAATGGCCGACCAGGCTGCCAGCGCGCCGCCCAGCGCCAGGCGCTGCGACCACCAGCCCATGCCACCGCGCACCCGCAGGGCCGGCACGCAGTACACCAGCAGCGGCACCAGCGCCAGCGCCAGCCAGAGCGCCAGGCGCAGCAGCAGCTGGGGCAGGGTATCGCGGTCAGCGACCAGAACCTGCCAGAGGTCGAGCTTGCCGGTCCAGAACACGATGGCGGCTGCGACGATCAGCACCCAGACGCACCAGAGCAGATCGCTGGCAGCCAGTGCCACCCAGATGAGCGAGAGCGCCGCCCAGGCGGCAAACAGCTGCCAGGCATCGGCGCCGGTCTGGTAGGTCTGGCCCACATAGGCCAGCAGGCCGCCCAGCACCAGGGTGGCGCACAGCAGCGCCGCCAGCCGCAGGCGCGGCCACAGGCAGGCGGCCAGCACGGACAGCGCCAGCGTGCCCTCGATTAGGCCCAGCTTGAACCAGTGCGACTGCGCCTGCCAGTTGGCCGCGACCCAAAAGATCAGCCCGCTGGCCACCAGCAGCGCGCCCACCAGCAGCAGGCCGGCGCGGATCTTGCGGGCCAGATCGGCCGGGGCACCGGCTGAGACAGCCAGTGCATACAGCGGCGCGATGCGCGGGTCGCCCGGCGCCGACTGGGCGCTGACCTGGTACAGGGTGGAGTCCATGCGTTTGTTCCTCGTTGGTGGGCCGGCTTGCACGGCGGTGCAGCGGTGGCCCTGGTGCAGCCGCCCCAGGCAGCCGGCACACAGCCTGCAATATAACCAAACGCTTCTGGGCTAAGGTGTGCGCCAGGTCAGGTAGCTTCAAACGATACTGCCGGAGCCCGCCAGGCGAGACCGGGCCGGGACGCTCAGCGCGCGGCGGCCTGGGGTTGGGCGACAAAGCCCATGCGGCTGAGGCCGGCGCTCTGCGCCGCGTCCATCAGCTCGACGGCGCGGGCATAGGGCAGGCTCTGGTCGATGGACAGCTGCACCTCGGTCTGCGGATTGCGCTCGGCCTGCTGCTTGAACAGGGCTTTGAGGGCGTCCATGTCGGTGGGCTGGCCATCGGCAAACAGCGCGCCCTGGGCATTGAGCTGCACCGCAATCGCCGCTGGCGGATTGGCCCGGGTGGCACTGGCGGCCTGGGGCAGGTCCAGGCGGATGGAGGCGGCCAGCAAGGGCGCTGCCATGATGAAGATGACCAGCAGCACCAGCATCACATCCACCAGCGGCGTCACATTGATGGCGCTGATCGGCGCGCTGGCCGGGGTTTTGTTGAAGCGACCGAATGCCATGGTGCGAAGGGGCTGGGTTGGCGGCGGCTCAGCGGCTGCCCACCAGGGCGATGCTATCGACGGCATTGTGGGCCTGCATGCCGGCGTAGGCCTGCGGCGCCTGGGCGGCTTGCTGCAAGGCCCAGGTCTGCATGTCGTGGGCAAAGCCTTCGAGCAGCTCCTCGACCTGCGCGAGCTTGCGGCCCAGCAGGTTGTAGGCCAGCACGGCCGGCAAGGCAACGGCCAGGCCGGCGGCGGTCATCACCAGCGCCTCGCCCACGGGGCCGGCCAACTGCTCCAGGCTGACATGGTCGGCACCGGCCAGCGCCGCCAGCGCCTGGTGGATGCCCCAGACGGTGCCCAGCAGGCCGACAAAGGGGGCCGTGGCCCCAATGGAAGCGAGCACCGTCTGCCCCCACTGCAGCCGGTGGCTGGCGCCATGCAGCGCCTCGCGCAGCACGCGGGTGGTTTGCACCTGGGCGCCGCTGGCCACGGCCAGGCTGTGGTTGGCTGCGGGCTCGGCCGCCACAATGTGCGCAATCGCATCAGCCACCGGGGTCAGCAAGGCGGCGCGGTCAATGCTTGGCAGCGCCAGGCGTGCCTGCTCCCAGCTGCTCGCCTGCCAGAAGGCATCGGTGGCACGCAAGGTGGCGCCATGGGCGCGGCCCAGCCACCAGGCCTTGTAGAGAATCAGCACCCAGCTGGTGACGGACATGAGCAACAAGACCAGGGCCGTGGCCCGGGCGACGCCGTCTGCTTGCGAGAGCCATTGCCCCATCGTCATGGTTGGCCGTCCTTGTAAAAGCGGGGTGGGGGTACCGGGCTGGGTTTATTTCAGACCGAGCACGTCGTACATGTCGAACAGGCCGGCTTTTTGGCGTGCCAGGTAGCGCGCTGCCCGCAGGCTGCCATTGGCGTAGCCAGCGCGGCTGCTGGACTTGTGCGAGATCTCGATGCGCTCGCCATCGCCGGCAAACAGCACGGTGTGGTCGCCGACGATATCGCCGCCGCGCATGCTGGCAAAGCCGATGCTGTTGGCCACGCGTGCACCGGTGTGGCCAAAACGCTCGTAGACGGCGCGGTCGGCCAGCTGGGTGCCCTGGGCTTCGGCAATCACCTCGCCCATTTTCAAGGCCGTGCCCGAGGGGGCATCGACCTTGTGCTTGTGGTGCGCTTCGACGATTTCGATGTCGTAGCCGCCTTCCTGCAAGGCCTTGGCTGCCATCTCCAGCAGCTTGAAGGTCACGTTCACGCCCACGCTCATATTGGGCGAGAGCATCACCGCCGTCTTGTCGGCAAACTGGCGGATCTGCGCCTTTTGCTCCTCGCTAAAGCCCGTGGTGCCGATGACCACGCCCACGCCACGTTCAGCCGCCAGCGCCAGGTGGGCCAGGGTGCCTTCGGGGCGGGTGAAGTCGATCAGCACATCCGCGCCTTGCAGGCCCTGGGCCAGGTCGGCGGTGATCTGCACGCCGGTGTTGCGGCCCAGAAAAGCGCCGGCATCGCTGCCCAGGCTGGGGTTGCCGGCGGCATCGAGCGCGCCGCTCAGTTGCAGATCCGTGCTGGCCAGCACGGCTTCGATCAGCATGCGGCCCATGCGGCCGCTGGCGCCTGCAATGGCGACGGCAATACGGGGGCTGTTGTCGGGGGAGAGGGGGGCGGTCATGGGTGGTTTCCTGGGGCTCAAACGGGCGGCATCTCAGCAAACATCGGACACGGCCCAAAGACGGCGCTGGCCACCCGCTGCCAGTGCAGGGCGGGGGCATGCCAGCGCCATGGCATCAGCGCTGGGGGGATTCCAGCGGCGGGTAGCTGGCGGGCGGCGTGGCGGTGCTCGTGTCGCTGCTGCTGGTGTCGGCGCTCGGGGCGGGGGCCGGTTGATCGGCCTTGTACTTGGCCAGCTCCTCGGGCGTTGCTTCCAGGCGCGGCACCTTGGGGTTCTTGATCGAGGTCGTGACCGAGGCGACGAACTCCTGCTCGCTGGGCATCTCATCGCCTTCAAAGCGCTCCAGGCCGGTGTCGTTGAAGTACACGGTAAAGCGGCGCTCCTGCTCGGGCACACCCTTGCGCTTGATGGTGAACACGTAGTCCCAGCGGTTGGCGTGGAACACGCTGGCCAGCAGCGGGGTGCCCAGCAGATCCTTGACCTGCTGGCGGCTCATGCCTTTTTGCAGCGCGTTGACCTGCTCCTGGGTGATCACATTACCCTGCACCACCTCCACCTTGTAGGGGGTGATGGCGCTGGCGAACTTACGGCTGGCTTCATTGAAGGAGCCGCAAGCGGCCACACTGGCGCCCAGGGCCAACAGCGCCGCCATGCGGACACCGGAACGAACAAATTCAGGCATGGTTTTAGACATAGCGATATGATCGGCCATTGTAGCGGCTGGTCTCCAGGCCTTCTCCAGAAGTCCGTATACCAATCGGGCCCACTTGAAAGACCTTGTTATGAAAAATATTGAAGAACTCAAAAGCACTGGCCTCAAGGCAACGCTGCCTCGGCTGAAGATTCTGGATATCTTCCAGAATGGTGCTCAGCGCCACATGACGGCGGAAGATGTGTTCCGCGTGCTGCTGGAAGAGCGCTCCGACATCGGTCTGGCCACGGTCTACCGCGTGCTGACCCAGTTCGAGCAGGCCGGCATCCTGATCCGCAGCAACTTCGAGAGCGGCAAGGCGGTTTACGAGCTCAACGAAGGCCAGCACCACGACCATTTCGTCTGTACCAGCTGCGGCAAGGTCGAGGAGTTCTATGACCCCGAGATCGAAAAGCGCCAGCAGTCCATTGCCAAGAGCAAGGGCTGGATCGTGCATGACCACTCGATGGCCCTGTACGGCCAATGCGCGGAGTGCGCCGTCAAAGCCAAATAAGCACAGCGCCCCACTGTTGCCCGCCAACCCCTGAAAAGCGAAGCGCCTCAAACGCTTCGCTTTTTTACGTTTTGCATACATAGCTTTACAGCAGCGCGACGGCACAGGCGCAGCATGGAGCCTTCTGCACCAGGCTCCAGACTCCCCATGCGCCCTAACCGACTGCTTCGACTGCCCCGACTGCTCACCCTCAGCGCCGCTGCCTTGGCGGGCACCTTGTGGCTTGGCGCCTGCGCCTCCCATGCGCCGCCAGATGCGGCCAGCGCGCAGGCCGCACTGCCCGATATGGCCGTGGTGCCGCTCAGCGCCACCCAGCGCCTGCAATGGCTGGACCGCGTCAGCTGGGGCGCCAGCGACAGCGCCGACCAGCAGCTCCAGCGCCTGGGCCTGCAGCGCTGGCTGGATGCGCAGCTCGCGCCGCGCCAGCCGCCCCGCCTGCCCGCGCAGGCAGAGCAGCAGATTGCGGCCTTGGAAATCAGCCAGCGCAGTATGCTGGAGCTGCAGCGCGACATTGCTGCGCAGCGCCAGGCCGCCCGCGCGGCCACCGAGCAAGGCCAGGGAGAGGGCGAAGGCGCGCGCCTGCGCCAGGAGGTGCAGCGCCACCTGAACCAGCTCGCCGCCCAGGCCCAGCAGCGCCAGGTGCTGCGTTCGCTCTACTCACCGGCCCAGCTGCAGGAGCAGATGACCTGGTTCTGGATGAACCACTTCAATGTCAGCACGCGCAAGGCCGAAACCCGGCTGTGGATTGGTGATTACGAGGAGCGGGCGATCCGCCCCAACGCCCTGGGTAACTTCCGCACGCTGCTCGAAGCGAGCATGCGCCACCCGGCGATGCTGCTCTACCTGGACAACGCCAGCAACGCCCAGGGCCACATCAACGAAAACTACGCCCGCGAGCTTTTGGAGCTGCACACCATGGGCGTGGGCAGCGGCTACACCCAGGCCGATGTGCAGGCCATGGCCCATGTGCTGACGGGCGTGGGTTTCAGCACCCGCGATGCCGATGCGCCGCCGCCCCGGATGGCCCCTGCGCTGCAGGCCGATTACCTGCGCGATGGCTTTTTCGAGTTCAACCCCAAGCGGCACGACTATGCGCCCCAGGTCTTGCTGGGCCAGCCGCTGCGGGCCAAGGGCATGGCGGCGGTGGACGAGGCGCTGGACCGCATCGTGGCCTCGCCCGCGACGGCGCAGTTCATGGCGCGCAAGCTGGCGGTGTTCTTCATCAGCGACAACCCGCCACCCGCCTTGGTGCAGCGCACGGCAGCGGCCTTTGCCCGCAGCCATGGTGATATTGCCGCCACCTTGCGTGCGCTGCTGACCGCGCCCGAGGCACTGGCCCAGCAAGGCCAGCGCTTCAAGGACCCCATGCACTATGTGCTGGGCGCCGTGCGCCTGGGCTATGACGGGCGCGTGGCCAGCGATGTGCGCCCGGTGATCGGCTGGATCAACCGTCTGGGCCAGCCCATCTATGGCCATGAAACGCCCGATGGCTACCCCGCCTCGCAATCGGACTGGGCCAGCTCGGGCCAGATGGCCGCGCGCTTTGATGTGGCGCGCCAGATCGCGACGCGCAGTGCCGTGCTGTTCCGCGCCGAACCACAGGCCGCGCTGGAGCAGCCGCCGTACCCGGACTTGGCGCAGCGCGCCACGGCCCAGGCCCGCGTGGCCCAGTGGAGCGCGGCATCGCGCGACGCACTGGCCAAGGCGCGCAATGTGCCCGACTGGAACACCTACTTTCTCTCCGCCCCCGAAATGATGGTTCGCTGACGAGGTCCACCATGCAAAGACGCCACTTTCTCTCCGCCGCCGCCAGCCTGCCGCTGGCCTTCAGCCTGGCGCGGGCCCGCGCAGCCGCGCCCCGCAGCGATACACCGCGCTTTTTGCTGGTGTTCCTGCGCGGCGCCTATGACAGCAACAGCCTGCTGGTGCCCACGCACAGCGATTTCTACTATGCCGCGCGCCCCACGATCGCCATCGCCCGCCCGGGCGAGGCCAATGGCGCGCTGCCGCTGGATGCGCGCTGGGGTCTGCACCCGGCGATGGAGGGCAGCGTGCTGCCGCTGTGGCACAGCAAGCAGGCCTGCTTTGTGCCCTTTGCCGGCACCGACGACCTCTCGCGCAGCCATTTTGAAACCCAGGATTCGATCGAGCTGGGCCAGCCGCTCGATGCCCACCAGAGTTTACGCAGCGGCTTCATGAACCGCCTGGCGCAAACCTTGCAGGGCCGCAGCGACCTGGCGCCGATGGCGTTTACCGCGCAGCTGCCGCTGTGCATGCGCGGGCCGGCCCGCATTGCCAACACTGCGCTGGCCAATGTCGGCAAGGGCGGCGTGGATGCCAACCGCAGCCGCGCCATTGCCGCCATGTATGCCGGCACCGCGCTGGCGCCGGCCGTCAACGAAGGCTTTGAGGTGCGCGCGGCCGTGCTGCGCGGCATGCAGGAGGAGATGGACAAGGCCGGGCGCGATGCCATCAGCGCCAAGGGCTTCAGCCTGGTGGCCCAGCGCATGGCCACCTTGATGCGCGACCAGTTCGACCTCGGCTTTGTCGATGTGGGCGGCTGGGACACCCATGTGAACCAGGGCAATGCCAGCGGCAACCTGGCCAACCGGCTCGACGACCTGGGCCGGGGCCTGGCCGCCTTTGCGCAGGAAATGGGGCCTGAGGCCTGGCGCCACACCGTGGTCGCGGTGGTCAGCGAGTTTGGCCGCACCTTCCGCGAAAACGGCAACAAGGGCACCGACCACGGCCATGGCACCGCGTACTGGATGCTGGGCGGCGGCCTGTCGGCGCAGGCCGGCGGGCGCATTGTCGGCGAGCAGATCGAGGTGAGCGAGGCGAATCTGTTCCAGAACCGCGACTACCCCGTGCTCAACGAGTACCGCAGCGTGCTGGGCGGTCTGTTTGCGCGCATGTACGGCCTGTCGCCGGCGCAGTTGCAGCAGGTGTTTCCGCAGGCCTCGGTCAAGGACCTGCGGCTGGTCTGATCCCGCTGGATCGTTTTAAAACTCACGCCCGCTGGCCATGGCCTTGCGGTGCCGGTCGACAAACTCCTGGTAGGTGTCAATGCCGCGCAGCTGCAAGATGGTGTTGCGCACGGCCGCTTCGACCAGCACCGCGATATTGCGGCCGGCCACCACCTGGATCACCACCTTCATCACCGGAATGCCCAGCACGTCCTGGGTCAGCGGTGCAGCGGGCAGGCGGTCGTAGTCGCGCTCCATGGTTTCCTTGCGCACCAGGTGCACGATCAGCTTGAGCCGCATCTTGCGGCGCACGGCCGTCTCACCAAAGATGGCGCGGATATCGAGCAGGCCGATGCCGCGCACTTCGAGCAGGTTCTGCAGCAGGTCGGGGCATTTGCCCTCGATCGTGGTCTGGTTGATGCGGTAGAGGTCCACGGCATCATCGGCCACCAGGCCGTTGCCCCGGGTGATCAGCTCCAGGCCCAGCTCGCTCTTGCCCAGGCCGGATTCACCGGTGATCAGCACGCCCATGCCCAGGATGTCCATGAACACGCCATGCATGGTAGTGCGGTCGGCGAAATGCTTGGACAGGAAGGCGCGCAGCACATCGATGACAAAGGCGGCCGACTCCTTGGTGGAGAACATCGGGATGTGCGCGCGCTCGCACATGGACAGCAGCTCATCGGGCGCGCCCTGGCCATCGGCCAGCACCAGCACCGGTGGCTCCAGGGTCACGATGCGGGCAATGCGGCGGCGGCAGTCTTCGGTAGTGGAGTTGGTGAGGTAGGCGATCTCGCGCTCGCCCAGCACCTGCGCCCGGTAGGGGTGGATGTAGTTGAGGTAGCCCACCAGGTCGGCGCTGGAGCGGGCGCTGCGCACCGCCACTTCGTCAAAGCGGCGCTCGGAGGCCCCCAGGCCCGCCAGCCATTCCCAGCGCAGCGAGGCACGGAACTCCTCGAACAACACATCTGCGCTTACGACATTGGGTTTCACGGTGCAGTCCTTTCAAAGCCAGAGCGCGCAGCAACGCCACCCGCCAGTGTCAAAGACTAGCAGGAAAAACGGGGTTCAAGGCAGATACGGGTGCTCGCTTGGGGCCTGCTGGCGCAGGCGCGCGGCGTTCAGGCGTGGGCGGTCGAGGTGTTGTTGGCCGACGATTGCCAGGTGTCGATCATCTGGTGCAGCTGCTCGGCATTGGTGCTGGCCTTCATCTGCTCGCGCAGGCTGGCATTGGACAGCAGCTCGGCAATCTCGCCGAGGATCTCCAGGTGCTGCTGGGTAGCGGCTTCGGGCACCAGCAAAAAGATCAGCAGGTTGACCGGTTGTTCATCGGGCGCGTCAAAGCCAATGGCGCGCTCGAGCTGGAAGACCGCCGCCATCGGGGACTTGAGGCCCTTGATGCGCCCATGCGGAATGGCCACGCCATGCCCCAGACCGGTCGAGCCCAGTCGCTCACGTGCAAACAGGCTGTCGGTGACCAAGGCGCGCGAGAGGCCGTGCAGACTCTCGAACAGCAGGCCCGCTTCTTCAAATGCACGTTTTTTACTGGAAACATCCACACTCACTAGCACTTGAGCTGGAGGCAAGATAGAGGCAAGACAGTTCATAGTGGAGTGCGGCTATATGGCTAGCTACTGAGAGCATGATCAAACGAACGCAGCAACACCTGGATGCAGGTGTTGCTGCACGTATTATCGGTCAGTACTCAAACAGAATCTTTTTCCTCGGCAAAAAGCAGAGGGTTTACGCCATTGCTTGCCGCAACGCATCGCTGTAGTGAGATTGAACACGTTGCTTGTGACGGGCGACCATACGGTCCAGCCTGTCGACCAAAGCATCTACCGCGGCGTACAAATCGTGGTGAGAGCATTGAACACAGAGTTCGTCGCCCTTGACCCGCAGATTGCACACCACACGCTGCCGTTTCTCCTTTTCCTTCTGCTTTTCCACCGAAAGTAAAACTTTGGCATCCACCACCTGGTCAAAGTGTCGCGTAATGCGCATCAACTTGGATGTTACATATTCGCGCAGCGCCGGGGTCACCGCCAAATGGTGACCGCTGATCGTCAGGTTCATGAACAAGTCTCCTTCTGCAAACCAAGAAAAGTGACCGGATCCGTTGGAAGCCAGGCCACCCCGAGGGGGAAACACATGCATGCGTGTAAACCATGATGCGCCTGGACCTACAAAATTGCAAGTCTATGACAACCCGGTCCACTGGGTTTCTGGCTTGCATGGGCCGCCAGAAGCTGCTGCATTGGTTACAAATTGCCTGCGCCGTGCTGCAAAAAATGGAGGGCCCATGCGCCGTGCTGGGCGCTTTGGGGGCGATTGCAAGCGCTGGCAGGGCATGCCGATGCTGGGCGCTGTCACGTAAGGGCCTACGTGTTCGGGGCCCGCAGCGCCCAATACTGCACCGCAATCCAAGGCATCCCGGCAGCCCGGGCGAGGTCATGGGGGTGGACGACTACAATCGAGCGCTTGCCTTGCCGAGGTTGCGCGGCTGTCCGTGCTGACTGTCTTTACGCAGGGTGCCTGTCCATAGTTCTGCATCACCATGACCCAGCCCGTACCTTCTGCACTGCATACCTCCAAGCTCCATTCCCTGCCCCTGCTGGCCCGCGGCAAGGTGCGCGACAACTACGCCGTCGGCAACGACCGCATTCTGATGGTGGCTTCGGACCGTCTGTCGGCCTTCGATGTGATCATGGGCGAGCCCATCCCGGGCAAGGGCGCGTTGCTGACGCAGATGGCTCTGTACTGGTTCGACAAGCTCGGCGACATCTGCCCCAACCACCTGACCGGCGAGGCGCCCGAGTCGGCCGTGCAGCCCGATGAAGTGGCCCAGGTGCATCTGCGCTCCATGCTGGTCAAGCGCCTCAAGCCCGTGCCGATCGAGGCCGTGGTGCGTGGCTACCTGGCGGGCAGCGGCTGGAAGGAATACCAGGAATCGCAAGCGGTCTGCGGCGTGCCCCTGCCCGCAGGCCTGATCAATTCCGCCAAGCTGGCCGAGCCCATCTACACGCCAGCGGCCAAGGCCGAGGCGGGCGAGCACGACGAGAACATCACCTTCGAGCGCACCGTCGAGATGGTGGGCCCCGAGCTGGCCGCGCAGATCCGCGACATCAGCATCGCCATCTACAAGAAGGCCGCCGCGATTGCGCTGACCAAGGGCATGATCATTGCCGACACCAAGTTCGAGTTTGGCCTGGACGAAGACGGCAAGCTGGTGCTGATGGACGAGGTGCTGACGCCCGACAGCTCGCGCTACTGGCCGGTGGAAGGCTATGCCGACGCGCTGGCGACCGGCGCCAACCCCCCCAGCTATGACAAGCAGTTTGTGCGCGACTGGCTGGAGCAGGCCAAGGTCAACGGCAAGCCCTGGGACAAGACGGCCCCGGCACCGCGCCTGCCACAAGAAGTGATCGACAAGACGGCTGCCAAGTACCGCGAAGCGCTGGAACGCCTGACGGCCTGACGGCAGGGGGCCTGATGGGCCCCGCAGACTGGTGTGTGCTGCGGCCCGCTCAGGCCGTGGCGCTCAGCCTGGCATCGGCTTTTTTCAGCCACAGGCGCAGGCTGTCCACCAGGTCTTTGCGGCTGAACGAGCAACTCTCCTCGTCAAACAGCGCGCTCGATTCGAGCCGGTCGAGCAGCTGCAGCAAGACCTCCTGGAACTGCGCAGGCAGCGCGCCGAGCAAATCGGTATAGCTGCGTGCCTGCTGGCTCAGGGCCGCCGCATCCATGTGGCTGGCCTCGAAATGGTCCAGCCCGTCTTGTAAGGCGCCCAACTGGCGCAGCGCAGCCGATTGCATCGTGGTCTCCTGGTGGCTCAACATGGCTGCAGTGTAGAGGCCTTTGTGCCGGCCGAGCCTGGGATTTGCCAGGGGCCATTGGCCGTGCAGCCTGGCTGCCCTAGCGCAAATGCCCGACAATAGCCCCCATGAATGCCCTGAACATTTCGGAAACCATGCAGGCCCTGGGGCTGCAGGCCAAACAAGCCTCTGCCCAGATGGCCAAAGCACCTTCTGCTATCAAAAACAAGGCCTTGCTGGCGCTGGCACGTTTGCTGCGCGACCAGACCGAGGCCTTGCAGGCCGACAACGCCAAGGACCTGGCGCGCGCGCAGGCCAATGGCCTGTCGGCGCCGATGGTGGACCGTCTGCGTCTGACGCCCAAGGTGCTGGAGACCTGCGCCCAGGGCTGCGAGCAGCTGGCAGCTATGGCCGATGTGGTGGGTGAGGTGGTGGGCATGAAGCAGACGCCCAGCGGCATCCGCGTGGGCCAGATGCGCGTGCCCCTGGGTGTCTTCGGCATGATCTATGAAAGCCGCCCCAATGTGACCATCGAGGCGGCCAGCCTGTCGATCAAGAGCGGCAATGCCTGCATCTTGCGCGGCGGCTCCGAAGCCATCGATTCCAACAAGGCGCTGGCGCGCCTGGTAGAGCAGGCGCTGCTGGAGGCCGGTTTGCCCGCCACCGGTGTGCAGCTGGTGCAGACCACGGACCGTGAGGCCGTGGGCCAGCTGATTGCGATGCCCGAATTTGTCGATGTGATCATTCCGCGCGGCGGCAAGGGCCTGATCGAGCGCATCAGCCGCGAAGCCAAGGTGCCGGTGATCAAGCACCTGGATGGCAACTGCCATACCTATATCGATGCGCCCAGCGATCTGGACATGGCCGTCAAGGTGACCGAAAACGCCAAGACGCAGAAATACAGCCCCTGCAATGCGACCGAAAGCCTGCTGGTGGCGCGCGCCGTGGCGGCAGATTTTCTGCCCCGCATTGGCGCGGTGTTTGCCGCCAAGGGGGTGGAGATGCGGGCCGATGCCGAAGCGCTGGCGCTGCTGCAGGCCGTGCCCGGTGCCCGCCTGCAGGCGGCGACCGAGCAGGATTGGTCTGAAGAGTATCTGGCCGCCGTCATCAGCATCAAGGTGGTGGCCGGGGTGGACGAGGCGATTGCCCATATCAACCATTACTCCAGCCACCATACCGATGCGATCATCACGCGCGACCACATGCATGCGCAGCGCTTTTTGCGCGAGGTGGACTCGGCCAGCGTCATGGTCAACGCCAGCACGCGCTTTGCCGATGGCTTTGAATACGGGCTGGGCGCCGAAATCGGCATCAGCACCGACAAGTTCCATGCCCGTGGGCCCGTGGGTATCGAGGGCCTGACCTCGCTGAAATACATTGTGCTGGGCGAAGGCGAAGTGCGCGGCTGATACCGGTTGCGGCCGCTGATCTTTGCTGACCGGCCGCCTCTTGCCCACGTTATGATGCGGCCATGCCAGGCCGCTCCCTAGCGGCTGGCGCCTCATGCTATGAAAATTCTGATCCTCGGCGCAGGCCGCGTGGGCGAGAGTGTCGCCGAAAGCTTGCTGAGTGAAAAAAACGACATCACCGTGATCGACACGGATGGTGTGCGCCTGCGCGATCTCGAAGGCCGCTTCGATCTGCGCGGCGTCGTGGGCAATGGCATCAGCCCCGAGGTGCTGGCCGAGGCCGGTGCGGCGGACACGGACATGCTGATCGCCTGCACCTCCCAGGACGAGACCAATCTGACCGCCTGCAAGATCGCGCAGGTGCTGTTCAACATCCCCACCCGCATCGTGCGGGTGCGCTCGGTAGCCCTCAAAAGCCATGCCGAGCTGCTGTCCGACACCGGCTTTGGCGTGACGCATGCGTTCTGCCCCGAAGAAGCGCTGATGGGCTACATCGGCAAGCTGGTGACCTACCCCGAAGCACTGCAGGTGCGCGAATTTGCCCAGGGCCATGTGGCGCTGGCGTCGGTGCGCGCGCGTGGCGGCGCGCCGGTGGTGGGCCTGAGCGTGGCCGATGTGCGCCAGAACCTGCCCCATGGCACGGTGCGTGTGGTGGGCGTCTACCGCCGCTTTCACCACGAGGCCGACCGCCTGGTGCCCACCGAGGGCAGCACCCGCATCGAGCCGGGTGACGAGGTGTTTGTGCTGTCGGACAAGGAGCAGCTGGGCGATGTGCTGGCCGCCTTCAACCGCCAGGTGGGTGAGCAGGCCGAGGTGGTGCGCCGCGTGATGGTGGCCGGCGGCGGGCGTGTGGGCATGCGCCTGGCGCGCGCGCTGACCAAGGAATCGCGGCGCTTTCAGGTCAAGATCATCGAGAAAAGCGAGGACCGCTGTGTCTATCTCGCCTCGCGCCTGCCGTCCGACGTGCTGGTGCTCAAGGGCGATGCGACCGACGAGACCTTGATGGAGAACGAGAACGTCGAGGATGTGGACCTGTTCGTGGCCATCACCGATGACGACGAGGACAACATCATGTCCTGCCTGTTGGCCAAGAAGCTGGGTGCCACCCGGGTGCTGGCGCTGATCAACCGCCGCACCTATGCCGACCTGATGCATGGCACGCAGATTGACATTGCGCTGTCGCCCGCCCAGGCCACCTTGGGCGAGCTGCTGGCCTATGTGCGCCAGGGCGATGTGCAGGCCGTGCACAGCCTGCGCCGGGGCGTGGCCGAAGCGATCGAGATTGTGGCGCGCGGCGATGCGAAAACCTCGCGCGCCGTGGGCCGGCGCGTGGGCAGCCTGCGCCTGCCGCGCGATGTGCACATCGGCATGATTGTGCGCGGTCTGCCCGCGCCTGATGCGCGCAACACCAACGGCAGCGAGACCGCCGAGCGCGATGAAGAAGAGCGCAATGACGAGCAGGTGGAGGTGATTGTGCCCACCAGCGGCACCATCATCCAGAGCAATGACCATGTCATTCTCTTCTTGCCGAACAAGCGCCTGGTGCATGAGGTCGAGGCCCTGTTCCGTGTCGGGGTGACCTTTTTCTAGGCCCGGCCGATGACTGATCTTCGTCCCGTGCTGCGCGTATTGGGCATTTTGCTGCTGATGTTTGGCGGCACGATGGCCGTGCCCGCGATCTCCTCGCTGTGGCTCGATGACGGCGTGTTTGGCGTCTACCCGCTCACGATGGGTATCACCTGGGCCTGCGGCACGGTGCTGTGGTGGCTGGCGCGCCATGAGCAGCGCGAGCTGCAGGCGCGCCACGGCATCATGCTGGTCGCCTTTGTGTGGATGGTGTTCCCGCTGTTTGCCGCGCTGCCGCTGTACCTGGGCTTTGAGCGCATTGACCGGGCGCTGAGCTGGCAGCATGCCTATTTTGAAGCGGTCTCGGGCCTTACCACCACTGGCTCCACCGTGCTCAACCATGTGGATACCTTGCCGGTGTCGCTCAACATCTGGCGCACTTTCTTGCAGTGGATGGGGGGCATGGGCATCCTAATTCTGGCCGTGGCCATCCTGCCGATGATTGGCATGGGCGGCAGCCAGCTGTTCCGCGCCGAGGCCGCCGGCCCGGTGAAGGACACCAAGCTCACGCCGCGCATGGCCGAGACTGCCAAGGGCCTCTGGGGCGTGTACGGCCTGTTTTCCGTGCTTTGCGCGCTGGCCTACTGGCTGGCCGGCATGACGCCGCTCGATGCGGTGATGGTCATGTTCACCACGGTGAGCCTGGGCGGCCTCACGCCCCATGACGCGAGCTTTGCCTATTTCAACTCGCCGCTGATCGAGGGCATCTGCACGGTCTTCATGCTGCTGGCCAGCTGCAACTTCGCGCTGTATTTTGTCGCCATCCGCAAACGCAATGTCTGGGTGCTGTACCGGCAGCCCGAGTTCCGCGCCACCATCGGCACCTTGCTGGGCGGCGGCTTGCTGGTGGCGGGCCTGCTGTGGTTCAAGGGGGTGTACGGGCCACTCGAATCACTGCGCATGGGCGTGTTCCACACCGTGTCGGTGGCCACCACCACCGGCTATGCGGCCGTGGATTTTGGCCTGTGGCCGCCATTTGCGCCGGTCTTCATGCTGCTGCTGTCGGGCGTGGCCACCAGCGCGGGCTCGACCGGCGGCGGCATCAAGATGATCCGCATGCTGCTGCTGCTCAAGCAGACCCGGCGCGAAATGCGCCGCCTGGTCCACCCCAATGCGGTGCAGCCAGTGACGGTGGGGGGCCTGGCGGTGGATGAGCGGGTGATCTTCTCGGTGCTGGCCTTCATGCTGGTGTACTGCGCCACCATTGCGGTGCTGACCATGGCCCTGCTGTTCACGGACATGGATTTGCACAACGCGCTGGGCGCCGTGCTTGCCAGCGTGAACTGTGCCGGTGTAGGCTGGGGCGATCTGGGCCCCAGCAACAATTTTGCCGGCCTGACCAGCTTTCAGCTGAGCGTGACCACCCTGGGCATGCTGATGGGCCGGCTGGAGATCCTCAGCTTTCTGGCCCTGTTGACACCGGCTTTCTGGAGAAGGTGAGTGCTTGCTAGGTAGGGCGGCAGCAAAGTTCTGGTGACTTTGGCCCTCAACTCTCTACAATTGGTACTCAATTGTTTTTTGCTCGTTTTTTTTGAGCCCTCAAACAGTATTCATTTATGGTCCCGAATCTCATAACAGCCCTAACGGGGCCCATCAACGAATTGGAACAGCGCATGCTCGATGCCATGCCCGCGATCGAGCGCTGGTTCCGTCTGGAGTGGATGGAGCACACGCCTCCACTCTATTCGTCGGTGGATATCCGCAATGCCGGCTTCAAGCTCGCACCGGTTGATACCAACCTGTTCCCCGGCGGTTGGAACAACCTGACGCCAGAGATGGTGCCGCTGGCTGTGCAATCGGCAATGGCTGCGATTGAAAAGATCTGCCCCGAGGCGCGCAACCTGCTGATCATTCCCGAGAACCAGACGCGCAATCCCCAGTACCTGGCCAATCTGGTGCAGCTGCAGCATATCTTCTCGATGGCGGGGCTGAATGTGCGCATCGGCTCGATCGACCCGGAGGTCAAGGAGACCATCAAGCTCAAGGTCGGGAACAAGGAGCTGGTGATTGAGCCGGCGCTGCGCCATGGCCGCCGCGTGGGTCTGAAGTATTTCGACCCCTGCACGATCTTGCTGAACAATGACCTGTCCACCGGCGCGCCCGGCATTCTGGAAGAGGTGTATGAGCAGTTTGTGCTGCCGCCGCTGCATGCGGGCTGGAGCGTGCGCCGCAAGAGCCGCCATTTTCAAAGCTATGAAGAGGTGGCCAAGCGCTTTGGCAAGCTGATGGGGATCGATCCCTGGCTGATCAACCCGATGTTCAGCAGCCGCAAGGGCGTGGACTTCACCGACGGCAGCGAGCATGCACTCGATGAGTTGCGTGAAGATGTCGACGTGATGCTGACCAAAGTGCGCCGCAAGTACAAGGAATACGGCATCAAGGAGACGCCCTTTGTCGTCGTCAAGGCCGACAACGGGACCTATGGCATGGGCGTGATGAGCGTGCATGACGCCAAGGAGCTGCGTCAGCTGTCGGTCAAGACCAAGAACCAGATGTCGCTGGTCAAGGACGGCCAGCAGGTCCATGACATGATCATCCAGGAGGGTGTGCAGACCGTCGAGCGCATGGACAAGGAAGCGGCCGAGCCGGTGGTCTACATGATTGACCGCTATGTGGTGGGCGGCTACTACCGCGCCCACTCGGACAAGGGCGCCGAGGACAACCTCAATGTGCCGGGCGCGCATTTCATCCCGCTGTCGTTCGAGCACGGCATCTCGCCGGGTGACTCGGTCGGGGCCAGCGCGCCCAACCGCTTCTATATGTATGGCGTGGTGGCGCGGCTGGCGATGCTGGCGGCCAGCTACGAGCTCGAGGCGACCGACCCGGACGCTGAAATCTACGACTGAGCCGTTTGCGGCCTTCCTGCAACCTCTGATTGCCGCCCGCTGCTGATCCGCCATTCGGGCTTGTCCGGATGCGCGGCTTCACTGTGGGCGCAACAACAGGCGCACAATGCAAACCAATCCACTACAAGCATGCCTGATGCGGCATGGCACAAAGGCTTGATGTGCAACACAACAATAAATCCGCACTCCCCGCGCTGACGCTAGGCGCCATCGGGGTGGTGTATGGCGATATCGGCACCAGCGTGCTGTACTCGCTCAAAGAGGTGTTTGGCTCCGGCCATGTGCCTTTCACCCACGACAACGTCTACGGCGTCCTGTCCATCCTGTTCTGGACCTTGACCTTGATCGTCTCGCTCAAATACGTGGTCCTGGTGCTGCGGGCGGACAACAACGGCGAGGGCGGGCTGATTGCGATGCTGGCGCTGGCCTCGCAGGCGGTCAAGGACAAGCCCAGGCTGCGCTCGGTGCTGATGCTGGTCGGTATCTTTGGTACCTGTCTGTTCTACGGTGATGGCGTGATCACGCCGGCCATCTCGGTGCTCTCAGCCGTCGAAGGCCTGGAAGTGGTCTCGCCCGGCTTCAAGTCCTGGGTGATTCCGCTCACCTTGGTGGTCCTGCTGCTGCTGTTTTGGGTGCAAAAACGGGGCACGGCGGGCATCGGCAAGTTCTTCGGGCCCATCATGGTGGTCTGGTTCATCTGCATTGCCGCCTTGGGCGTCTGGAACATTGTGGACCACCCGCAGGTGCTGTGGGCGCTCAGCCCGCACCATGCGCTGGGCTTTATCGGCCGCCATCCCGGCATCAGCTTCATCATTCTGGGCGCCGTGGTGCTCTGCGTGACCGGGGCGGAGGCCTTGTATGCCGACATGGGCCATTTTGGCCGCAAGCCCATTCGCTTGGCCTGGTTCAGCGTGGCGATGCCTTCCTTGGTGCTCAATTACTTTGGCCAGGGCGCGCTGGTGCTGGAAAACGCTGAAGCCGTGAAGAACCCCTTCTTCATGCTGGCGCCCGGCTGGGCGCTGCTGCCTCTGGTGCTGCTCGCGACGATGGCGACGGTGATCGCATCGCAGGCGCTGATCACCGGCGCCTTCAGCGTCACCAAGCAGGTCATCCAGCTCGGTTACCTGCCGCGCATCCAGATCCTGCACACCAGCGTGCGCGACACCGGGCAGATCTACATCCCCTTTGTGAACTGGAGCCTGTTCCTGACCATTGTGCTGGCGGTGATCCTGTTCAAGTCCAGCAGCAATATGGCAGCGGCCTACGGGATCGCGGTGACCCTGGACATGACCATCACCACGGTGCTCACCTTCTTTGTGCTGCGCTATGGCTGGAAATATGCGCTGTGGATGGCGCTGGCGCCGACGGTGTTCTTCTTCTGCATCGATATCACCTTCTTCGCCTCCAATCTGCTCAAGCTGCTCGATGGCGGCTGGTTCCCGCTGGCGATCGGCCTGTGCCTGTTCGTCGTGATGATGACCTGGAAGCGCGGGCGCGAGCTGGTCTACCAAAAGCTCCATGCCGATGGCATCGATCTGCAGTCCTTCCTGCAGATGGTGCTGCAGGCACCGCCCACACGGGTGCCGGGCACGGCGGTGTTCCTGACCTCCGACGCCCATGTGGTGCCCACGGCCTTGCTGCACAACCTCAAGCACAACAAGGTGTTGCATGAGCAGAACATGTTCGTCAACATCGTCTACCACGAGGTGCCCTGGATCGGCCTGGAAAAGCGCGCGGTGATCGAGCCGCTGGGGGGCGACTGCTGGCGCGTGCAGCTGAACTACGGCTTCAAGAACGATGTCGATGTGCCCAATGCGCTGCACCAGCTGCGCGGCCATGGCTGCGATACCGGGCAAATGGTGACCAGCTATTTCCTCTCGCGTGATGTGTTTGTGCCCACGGACAAGGCCAGCGCCGGCATGGCACCTTGGCGGCAGAAGTTGTTTGCCCAGATGCACCACAATGCAGCAGGTGCGGCAGAGTTCCTGCTGCTGCCCAGCAACAGCGTCGTGGAGCTGGGCTCCAAACTCGAAATTTAACCAGCCAGGGCTGCTCACCCGCTGCGCGCACCCCGGGCCAGCGAACACCGTGGCGGCGCGAAAGGGTGTATGCGGTTTTTCAAGGACATGAGCGCATCGGCGCTCATCGCAGGCTTTGTCACGGTGCTGGTGGGCCTGACCAGTTCCATCGCGATTGTGTTCCAGGCGGCGCAAAGCTTTGGCGCCACTCCCGCGCAGGTCTCGTCCTGGGTCTGGTCGCTGGGTATTGGTGTGGGCCTGTGCTGCTGGGTGCCCAGCATCTTGCTGCGCAAGCCGGTGGTCGTGGCCTGGTCCACCCCCGGTGCGGCCGTGCTGGCTACGGCGGGCGCCACCGGGGCGTTTGGCATGGGTGATGCCATTGGCGCCTTCATCATCAGTGCCATATTGATTGCGCTGGTAGGCATGACGGGCTGGTTCGAGCGGCTGATGAACCGCATCCCCATTGCGATTGCCTCGGCCTTGCTGGCGGGCGTGCTGACCCGCTTTGGCCTCGATGCCTTTGCCGCCGCGCAGACCAATACCTGGCTGGTGGTGGCCATGCTGGTCATCTACCTGCTGGGCCGGCGCCTGCTGCCGCGCTATGCGGTCATGCTGACCCTGGCGGTCGGCATTGTGGTGGCGCTGCTGCAGCACAAGATTCTGTGGTCTGCCGTGCAGCCGGGCCTGACGATGCCGGTGTTCACCATGCCCAGCTTCAGCTGGCAGGCCGCAATCAGCCTGGCGCTGCCGCTGTTTGTTGTCACGATGGCCTCGCAGAACCTGCCGGGCGTGGCCATCATCCGGGGCTCGGGTTACGACCTGCCGGTCTCCAAGCTGATCACGATGACGGGGCTGGCCACCTTGCTGCTGGCGCCCTTTGGCGCCTTTGGCATCAACCTGGCGGCCATCACTGCCGCCATCTGCATGGGGCCCGAATCCCACCCCGACAAGGCCAGGCGCTATGCGGCCGCCGTTGTCTGCGGCGTCATCTATGTGCTGATTGGCTGGTTCGGGGTCGTCATTGCCGGCCTGTTGACGGCATTTCCGCATGAGCTGGTGGTGGCGATCGCCGGCATTGCGCTGCTGGGCACCATCGGGGGCGGTTTGCACACGGCCTTGCAAGGCGAGCAGTACCGCGAAGCGGCGCTGATCACCTTCCTGGTCGCGGTGAGCGGCGTGACAATAGCCGGAGTGGGATCGGCCTTTTGGGGCGTGGTCGCAGGCAGCCTTGCGCTTTTTGTGCAACATTACGGCAAGCGCCGCTCGGCTTGAGCGCGCCCAGTTCTGTTCGTTTCTGCTTGCGTGGCCCTCTGGTGGGCAGGCAAGGCCATTGAATACACAGGGCGGCCCCCAGGCCGCCGACCCACACCATGCATATCCTCTTTGTTGCCGATCCGATTGAGTCCTTCAAGATCTACAAGGACAGTACCTTCGCGATGATGCGCAGCGCCCAGGCGCGCGGCCACCGCATCACCGTCTGCGAGCCGCGGCACATCCGCTGGATCAGCGGCGAGAAGGTCTCGGCCCAGGTGCGCGACATTGTGCTGACCGGTGACGAGACGCGCTGGTTTGATGCAGCGCCCGGTCGCCGTGCCGAGCTGGCCGAATTCGACGCCATCGTCATGCGCAAGGATCCGCCCTTCGACAGCGAGTACTTCTACGCCACGCACCTGCTCGGCCAGGCCGAGCGTGAAGGCGCCAAGGTCTTCAACAAGCCAGCCGCCTTGCGCGACCACCCCGAAAAGCTGGCGGTGATGGAGTTTGCCGAATACGCGCCCGTGACCCTGGTCACCCGCAGCGCCCAAGACATCCGCGACTTCCACGCCGAGCACCAGGACATCATCTTGAAGCCCCTGGACGGCATGGGTGGCATGGGCATCTTCCGCGTCGGTGCCGATGGCATGAACCTGGGCAGCATCATCGAAACCTTGAACCTCGACGGCGCCCAGAGCGTGATGGTGCAAAAGTACCTGCCTGAAATCACCAAGGGCGACAAGCGCGTGCTGATCATCGGCGGCCAACCCGTGCCGTTCTGCCTGGCGCGCATCCCGCAGGGCAATGAAGTACGTGGCAATCTGGCCGCTGGCGGCAAGGGTGTGGCGCAGGCACTGGAGCCGGAAGACCGCGCGATTGCCGAGCACATCGGCGCGCGCCTGGCGCCGCGCGGCTTGCTGCTGATCGGCCTGGACATCATTGGTCACCGCATCACCGAGATCAATGTGACCAGCCCCACCTGCTTCCAGGAGATCGAGCAACAGGCCGGCTTCCCTGTGGGCGACATGTTCGTCGAAGCACTGGAAAAGGCCGTTGCAGGCGCCGTCTGACACACGCCTGCAAAAAAGACGGACGTTTTCCTGACGCCCCGGGAAAACGCCTATACAATAGCGTCTATCGACAGCACGATGCCTTGCAAAGCTGCCAGACTCGAAAGAGGGCGGTTCGCAAGGTTTGTTTTTTTGAGGTGC
>NZ_JBBGZC010000007.1:0-30701 GCF_037479395.1 Comamonas sp. MYb21
CCGCCTTGGGTGCCGATCAGGACCGTGCGCGAGCCCGTGACGATGCGTGCGTATTTGACTTTGTCATCGATGCGGGCGGCGGGTTTTCCTGACATGCAAGTTTCAATCAAAAAGTGATAGTAAATAGTTTAAATCTACCATTTTCAATACTTTCATTCACCCATAGCAGTGAGGTTTTTTTGGTTACTTTGCGCAACTCCTCTGCGTGTCTTGCCGTGTACCCAGGGTTGCCCCTAGTTCATTTTCAGGTGTTTTGTATACACTTAATGTATGCATATGTGCACACAACGCATAGCCATTGAGGCCTGTTTTGTGCTGCACATGCCATGCATGGACCCGCGCACATGACGAGACAAACCCGGCCGCCAGGCCGCAAATAAGGCGCAGCTGGATGCGCCCGATCCAAGGATGTCAATGACCGATCTTGCAGCAGACCAGAACGCAGGCTTTGCCTTCAATCCCGCACAGCAGCGCCCGGCAGCGGCCGGTGCCTTGCCCGCCGGCGTATGCCCCTCGCTCTACAACAAAGACCTCGCGCCCACCAAGAAAGACAGCCGCTCCTGGGGTGCCTACAGCCTGTTCACGCTCTGGGCCAATGATGTGCACAGCCTGGGCAACTACGCCTTTGCCATCGGCCTGTTTGCGCTGGGCCTGGGCGGCTGGCAGATTCTGACGGCGCTGATGATGGGCGCCGCCTTGCTGTTTGTGCTGCTGACCTTGTCGGGCTTCATGGGCCCCAAGACGGGCGTGCCTTTTCCGGTGATGAGCCGCATCAGCTTTGGCACCCGGGGCGCGCAGATCCCGGCCTTGATCCGGGGCGGTGTCGCGATTGCCTGGTTCGGCATCCAGACCTACCTGGCCTCCAAGGTGCTCGATGTGCTGTTGATCACCCTCTTCCCCAGCCTGCAGGCGCTGCTGGCGCACCAGGTGCTGGGCCTGCCGGTGCTCGGCTGGATCAGCTTCAGCCTGCTGTGGGTGGTGCAGACGATGATTGCCTGCTGGGGCATGGAGAGCATCCGCAAGTACGAGGCCTTTGCCGGCCCGGTGATTCTGGTGACCTTTATCGCGCTGGCCGGCTGGGTGCTGTACAGCTCGGGCGGCAAGATCCAGTGGACGGCGCCCAAGCCCAGCACAGGTGCGGCGATGTGGGTGCAGATCATGGGTGCAGCCTCGCTGTGGGTCGCTATCTATGGCACCTTTGTGCTCAATTTCTGTGACTTCACCCGGGGTGCCACCTCGCGCAGCGCCGTGGTCAAGGGCAACTTCTGGGGTATCCCCATCAACATGCTGATCTTCGGCCTGATCGTCGTCGTGCTGACCGGCGGCCAGCTGGCGATCGATGGCACGCTGATCCTGAGCCCGACCGACATCGTCGAGAAGATCCCCAACAAGCCCTTGCTGGTGCTCGCCAGCCTGTCGCTGCTGATCCTGACCATCGCCGTCAACCTGATGGCCAACTTTGTCGCCCCCGCGCTGGCCCTGGCCAACCTGCTGCCGCGCCAGCTCAACTTCCGCCGCGCCGCCCTCGTCAGCGCCATCCTCGGCTTTGTGATCCTGCCCTGGAACCTCTACGATTCGCCGCTGGTGATCCTGTATTTCCTGGGCGGTCTGGGCTCGTTCCTGGGCCCACTGTTTGGCATCGTGATGGCCGACTACTGGCTGATCCGCAAGCAGCGCGTGCATGTGCCAGCGCTCTACAGCGATGACCGCAACGGCCCTTACCATTACGAAAACGGCGTCAACCGCCGCGCCATCCAGGCCCTGGTGCCCTCGGCCCTGATTGCGCTGCTGTTCGCCTTTTTGCCGGCGCTCGAATCGGTATCGCACTTTTCCTGGTTCATTGCGGCCGGGCTCGGCGGCCTGTTCTACTGGCTGCTGACGCCCAAGGGCCAGCACTATGAAGACCAGGACGGCGAGGCCATTGCCGTGAACCATGCCCAACATTGAGACGGAGTTTTTTGCATGCGCATTCTGATCGTGAACGTCAATACCACCGAGAGCATGACCGAGGCCATCGGCGCCCAGGCGCGCCGGGCAGCCGCACCGGGCACCGAGATCGTCGCCCTCACCCCGCGCTTTGGCGCCGAATCGGTAGAAGGCAATTTTGAGAGCTACCTCTGCGCTGTCGGCGTGATGGATGCGGTCATGCGCTATGACCAGCCCTTTGATGCCGTCATCCAGGCCGGCTACGGCGAGCATGGCCGCGAAGGCCTGCAAGAGCTGCTGGAAGTGCCCGTCGTCGACATCACCGAGGCTGCGGCATCGACGGCCATGTTCCTGGGCCACAAATACGCCGTCGTCACCACCTTGGACCGCGCTGTGCCCTTGATCGAAGACCGGCTCAAGCTGGCCGGGCTGGATGCGCGCTGCGCCTCGGTGCGCGCCAGCGGCATGGCCGTGCTGGAGCTCGAGAGCCAGCCCGAGCGCGCGGTCGATGCCATCGTGCAGCAGGCCGCCAAGGCCGTGGAAGAAGACCATGCCGAAGTGATCTGCCTGGGCTGCGGCGGCATGGCTGAGCTCGAAGACAAGGTGCGCAGCCGCACCGGCGTGCCCGTGGTCGATGGCGTGGCTGCCGCGGTGACCATTGCCGAATCGCTGGTGCGCCTGGGCCTCAAGACCTCCAAGGTGCGCACCTATGCGCCGCCGCGCGCCAAGCGCATTACCGGTTTTCCGCTGCCCGATTCGCTGGGCCGCTAAACGGCTCCGTCTCCCAGCCTCTGTTTACTCCAACCGCCCTGCTCCGCAGGGCTTTTTTCTGGCTGGGTGAGTGCCAGGCAGCGTCATTGACTGGTCTTGAAGCCTTGGGTTGCCGCCCAGGCCGCCACATCATCGCGGCGAATGGCGGCTGCCATCAGCTGCGGGAAGGCATCCGGCGTGCAGGCAAAGGAAGGCACGCCCAAGGCCGCTAGCTTGGCGGCCAGTGCGGCATCATAGGCGGGCGCGCCTTCGTCGCTCAGCGCCAGCAAGGTGATGAACTGCACGCCGGATTCCACCAGCTCGTTGGCACGGCGCAGCAGGCCGGACTCCACGCCCCCCTCGTACAGGTCCGAGATCAGCACCAGGATGGTGTTGCGCGGTTCGCTGATCAGGCTCTGGCAGTAGCCCACAGCGCCATTGATGTCGGTGCCGCCGCCCAACTGCACGCCAAACAGCACATCGACCGGGTCGTCGAGCTTGTCGGTCAGGTCCACCACCGCCGTGTCAAACACCACCAGCTTGGTGGCGACGTCAGGCAGGCTGGCCATCACCGCGCCAAAGATGCTGGAGTAGACCACCGAGTTGGCCATCGAACCACTTTGGTCGATGCACAGAATCACCTCGCGCTGCGGGCGGCGCGCCTTGCGGCCGTAGCCGATCAAGGTCTCGGGCACGATGGTTTGGTACTCGGGCTGCCAGTGGCGCAGGTTGGCGCGTATCGTGCGGTTCCAGTCGATCTCGGCGTGGCGCGGGCGGCGGTTGCGCTGGCTGCGGTCCAGCGCGCCGGCCACGGCGCTGCGCATCGGCTCTTCGAGCTTTTTCATCAGCTCGTCCACTACCTTGCGCACCACCAGGCGCGCGGTGGCCTTGGTGTTTTGCGGGATGACCGAGCCCAGCGAAATCAGGTTGGCCACCAGGTGCACATCGGGCTGCACGTTCTCCAGCATCTCGGGCTGCAGCAGCAACTCGCGCAGCTGCAGGCGCTCCATCGCGTCGCGCTGCATCACCTGCACCACCTGGCTGGGAAAGTACTTGCGGATATCGCCGAGCCAGCGCGACACCGAGGGCGAAGAATTGCCCCGGCCGCCCTTGCGCGAACCGAGCTGGCTGTCGCCTTCGTAGAGCGCGGCCAGCGCCTGGTCCATCTCCTGCAGGCGTCCGCCCACGGTTCCGCAGCTGGCATCGGCCGGGCTGCCCAGCACCATGCGCCAGCGCTGCAAGCGGGTGGTGGGCTGCAGCGCTTCTGCCTCGTCGGGCGGCAGGGCTTGGCTATCGTCTTGCGCCGGGCCTGGCGCGGGATGGGTGGCATGGGTCATCGTCATCACTCCAGGGCTTGTTTGGCAGGCGTCGCGGCAGGTGGAATCTGCGCCAGCAATTCGGGCGGCAGCTCCAACCCCAGCAGGGTGTTGAGCAGTGGCAAGGCCAGCACGGCGCGCGACTCGTCCCAGGGGGCATCCTCATCGCCCAGCGCCAAGGCGGCAGCAGGCGCTGCCGCACCGGCCACCGGCGCGCGCCGGGCCTTGTCGCCCAGGCTCTGGCGCTCATGCTTGCTGAAGTTGGCAAAGCTGCGCCGCACCAGCGGCAAGATCTGCGCAAACTGCACTTCGCCCAGGCCAGCCAGCCAGGCATCGACAGCGCCCCAGATGGCTTCGTCGTGCAGCAGCACCAGCGCCTGCTGGTTCAAAAAGCCATCCAGCCAGGCGGCGGCATCGAGCGGCGCGGCGCCCAAGGACAGGTTGCGGTTGAACTGCAGCACCACCTCGGCGCTGTCCAGCAGATGCTCATCGAGCAGCAGCCGGCAGGCCATGCCGCGCAGCAAGGCGGCAGCGGCATCGCCCATCGCCAGGCTGCGCAACGCAGCGCGCCAGGCGTCGACTGCGGCCTGGGCATCCGTGCCACGCAGGCGCAGCGCCTCGTGCGCGGCCAGCACCTTGCCCTTCATCGCAGCAGCGGCCTCTTCGTCCATCGCCATGCAGGCCACTGGCAGGCCAATGGCGGCGCGCAGCACCAGCGAATCGATGACGGTGGCCAGCAAGGCGGTATCGGTCTGGCGCACGCTGCCGTAGCGGTACACATTGGCCAGTGGCGGCAGCGCCTGCAGCAGCTGGGCCACATCACCGGTGGTGGCCGCGCGCTCGGCCAGGGTGGCAATCAGCGATTCGACCAGCTGCGGCAAGTTCGCCAGCAACGCGTCGTCAATCGCCTGCGCAATCTCGGGCAAGGGCGTATCGGGCGAGAGGCTGGCACGCAGGCGCGCGGTGGCGGCCTGCGCCACGGTGGCGCCATGCACGCTGGCCTCGATGATGCGCACGGCCAGCTCCGGCTCCCACTGCATCTGCCAGCTCTCGCGGAAGGTGCCACGGTTGCGCTGCGCATCGGCCGCGCCCGTGCCCCAGCCAATGCCCAACAAGCGCAGGCGGTGCAGAAACTGGCTGCGCGCCAGGTCGGTCTCCTTGCGCAGGTCCAGCGCCAGCAGTTTGCTCGCCGCCTCGGGTTTCATGCGCAGCGATTTTTGCTGCTGCTCGATATCGCGCTGCAGCGGCACCTGCGGCACATCGGCGGGCACCGAGCCCAGCACATGGCCCACGGTGAGCTCGTCGTCGATCAGGTTCAGCGGCGCGGTCTCGCCCATGCAGACCACCGTGACGATGGCCTCGTTGATCTCCTGCAGCCCCGGTATCGGCTGGCCGCGCATGGCAGCCAGCCCTTCGGCCAAACGGGTGGCCTCGATGATGTGGGCGCTGGAGCAGTCCAGGTCCTTGTCGCGCAGCAGCCGCGCCACGCGGGTCAGCCAGCCTGCGGTGCGCAAGGTGGCGGCATCGCGGGCGCTGCGTGCAGGTACGGCCAGGCCTTCTGCTGCATGCTGTGACAAGGCCGCATCGGCCCGGTAGCACTGCCAGAGATGCGCGTACCAGCCCGGCGAGGTGACGCCTGCGCCATAGCCGCTGCGGCTGGCCAGGTTGCGGTAGGTCCAGGGCGCCCAGGTCGCCAGCACCTTGGCCTTGGGCAAGCCCTTGAGCACGGCGCTGTCGGCCTTGGCGGTGGTGCTTTGCTGCAGCGCCGGCACATGCCAGGCGCCGCAGACCACCGCAATGCGCTGGTAGCCGGCCTTGACTGCCTCACGGATGCACTGGCGCATATGCGCCTCCCGCTGGGCCTCGCGCAGCACATAGTGGGGGCCGCGCCAGGCCTCGCCGTCGTCGCCCAGTTCGCTGCGCACTGCCGTCATGGCCTCGTTGATGCTGCTGAACAGCGCTTCGCTGTTACCCCGCTCTTCCACCAAGCGGTTCCACCAGCTCTCGCCATCCTCAAAGCCGGCCGCATGGGCGAGCCAGTCGAGCGGGTCGCGCATTGGCGGCTGCTTGCTCTCGATCGGTTCGCCGACGTCGCTGTCCATATCCACCACCGGGGCCGTGTCGGCGCTGGCCTCAGTGGCATCGCCTGGCGCCTCTTCCGCTTCCTCTAGCGCATCGTCCTCGCCCTCTTCCCCGTCCACCTCTTGCGCAGGCTCCGGCTTTTTCAGCGCCTGGCGCCGTGCCCAGTCCTGGGCCATCGCATGGGTTTGGGGCAGGTCGATAAAGCGCGTGGCCACGCCCTGCTCGCTCGCCCATTGCAGCGCCTGCCATTCGGGCGAGAACTCGGCAAAGGGGTAGAACGCGGCCTGGCTGGGCTCGTCTTGCATGTACACCAGCATGGCGACAGGCGGGCGCAGCTCGGCACTGCGCAGCATCGGCAGCAGGGCCTCGCCTTCGGGCGGGCCTTCCACCAGCAGGCAGTCGGGCTGCAGTTGCGCCAGCGCTTGCACCAGGCTGCGCGCACAGCCCGGGCCGTGGTGGCGAATGCCAAAGAAATGGACGTTGTCAGCAGAAGTGGCCATGGGCTCGGTCAGCGTTGTCGGGGGCAGAAGAAGAACGGCGTCAGCGGCTTAGATTTGCTCGCGGCAGGCGCGGTACAGGTCTTTCCACTCTGCGCGCTCCTTCACCACCGTCTCCAGGTATTCCTTCCAGACCACGCTGTCCTGCACCGGGTCCTTGATGACGGCGCCCAAGAGGCCCGAGGCGACATCATGCGCACGCAGCACGCCATCGCCAAAATGGCCGGCCAGCGCCATGCCGCTGTTGATCACCGAGATCGCCTCCGCGGTCGACAAGGTGGAGCTGGGCGACTTGATGCGCACGGTCTTGCCGTCTTCGGTCTGGCCATTGCGCAGCTCGCGGAAAATCTGCACCACGCGGCGCACTTCTTCCAACGCCGGTGCCTCGGCAGGCAGCTGCAGCGCGCGGCTTTGCTCGCCCACGCGCTTGGTGACGATTTGCACCTCCTCATCCTGCGAGGCAGGCACGGGCAGCACGACGGTGTTGAAGCGGCGCTTCAAGGCGCTGGAGAGCTCGTTGACGCCCTTGTCGCGGTTGTTGGCCGTGGCGATCACCGAGAAGCCGGCGACGGCCTGGAACTCGGTCGAGAGCTCGGGCACCGGCAAGGTTTTTTCGGACAGCACGGTGATCAAGGTGTCCTGCACATCGGCGGGGATACGGGTCAGCTCTTCGATGCGGGCGATCTTGCCCAGCTTCATCGCATGCACCAGCGGGCTGGGGACCAGCGCCTTTTCCGAGGGGCCATGGGCCAGCAGCTGGGCATAGTTCCAGCCGTAGCGCAGCTGCTCTTCGCTGGTGCCGGCCGTGCCCTGGATCAGCATGGTCGAGTCGCCACTCACGGCCGCTGCCAGGTGCTCGGACACCCAGGACTTGGCCGTACCAGGCACGCCGTACAGCAGCAGTGCGCGGTCGGTGGCCAGGGTGGAGACGGCAATCTCCATCAGACGTGGGCTGCCGATGTACTTGGCGCTCACTTCAAAACCATTGCTCAGCGTGCCGCCCATCAGGTACTGCAGCACGGCCCAGGGCGAGAGCTTCCAGTTGGGCGGGCGCGGGCGGTCATCGGCCTTTTGCAGGGCATCCAGTTCTTCGGCAAATTGCTGCTCGGCATGCTGGCGTAGTACTTGGCTCATGGTGTGCTTCCGGTAGAGATCAAAAGGTTCGTGGTGGGCGCCATCAGGCGGGCTGGGCCGCTTGCAGCGCCAGGCGCAGATCGACAATGCGGTTGAGTTGGGCGAGCACCTGCTCGTCGTCCCAGGGACGCAGGCGCGAGCGCTCCAGGCGCGCTTGCTGCTCCTGCTTGAGTCTGGCGATGTCGGCCTCGGTACTGCCTTCGGGCACCACCAACGCAGCGGCGTCGTCGGGCGCCGTGGGCTCGGCAGGCGCTGCAGCACGCGGCGCGCGCCACAGCTGCGCAAAGCGCTCCAGGTCAGCCACCTGCAGGCGGCGTGCGCAGGCCAGAACGGCATGATCGGCCTGCCAGCTGTGCCAGTTCCCCGCAGGCTGGCGCGCCTGCAAGGTGCTGAGCAAGGCCTCCAGCAACCAGCGCGACATGGCAGGCGAGAGCAACTCTGCGCGCCCCATGCCTTCGTCGATGCGGTGGATGGCCTCGATAAAGGCACTCTTGCCCAGCTTGGCCTGCAACTGCGCCAGCCACTGGGTTTCGCGCTCTTCGGCGCTGAGCTCAGCCATCAGCAGCAGCAGCACATCGCTGCTGCGCGAATCGCTCTCCATGCTCTGGATCAGCGGCAGCCAGCGCACATCGCGCTGCGCACGCAAAGCCGCAATCCAGCCCTGGCGCAGCGCGCCCTTCCAGTCGCTGCGCCGGCTCCATTCCCAGAGCTGCTCGGGCGTCTTGCCCAGATGGTGCTGCCAGAAATCGAGGGGCGTGAGCTCCACCAGCTGCTGCAGCCACCAGGCGCGATGGCCCTTGATATAGGCGGGCGGCTGCAAGGTGACGCCGTCGCGCTCCCAGTCCTTGTGGCCTTCTTGGGGCGGCTCAATCTGCCACTCGCCGTTGGCATCCTGGCTCAGCATGGCCTGGAGCGCTGCGCCCATGCGCTGGCTGTGCGGGCTTTGCGGCAGGCGTGCGAGCAGGCTGGCGGCTGATTCGCGCACCTCCTTGCTGCGGTCGCCCAGCAGCTTTTCCAGCAAGGCCTCGTCGTGGGCCGACAGGCCGCGCGCCAGGCTCTGCACCATCGGTGCACGCTCGCGGGCGCCCAGCTCCTTGAGGCTGGCCTCCAGCCGCGCGCGGGCGCCTGCCGGATCGGTGGCGCGCTGCTGCTGCAGCAAGGCCACACGCTGCTCGAGCGAGCCTTCCTGCCAGATCTGCTCGGCATCGGCCGTCTCCTGCACGCCATGCGCATAGGCCCACTGCGGGTTCTGGGCGGCCAGCCAGCGGCCGCGCTCGCCCAGCACCGGCGTGAGCCACTGGCGCAGCTCCACCGATTGGCGGCCCTGGTGCAGCGCATCCACCAGCAGCGCATAGGGCAGGCGCTGGCCGGCCTCGTCCAGGCTGGCCAAGGCCAGCGCCAGCAGCTCGGGCGCATTGCCCTGCAGCACTTCGCCGAGCAGCCGCAACAGTGGCTCGCCCTGCGGCGCCGGGCGCGATTCTTGGGCCGGTGGCGGCAAGGCTGCGGCGCCGGCCGCCGCAGCCAGCTGCGGCTGCGATGCACCGGGCTGCCAGCCCACGCGCTCCAGCACGGCAGCAACGGCGGTGGCG
Organism: Comamonas sp. MYb21; assembly: GCF_037479395.1. Taxonomy (NCBI): domain Bacteria; kingdom Pseudomonadati; phylum Pseudomonadota; class Betaproteobacteria; order Burkholderiales; family Comamonadaceae; genus Comamonas; species Comamonas sp. MYb21. The sequence goes on from NZ_JBBGZC010000007.1 coordinate 9,295, forward strand.
CGCATCACTTGCTCGGCCTGGCTGCCCGCCGGCTGCATCAAGGCCGCCTGCAGGGCCTGCTGGCTGGCGGGCGCCGTGCGGTCGATGCCCTGGGTAAAGAGGGCTGGCAGCGCCAGCCGCTCGGCGCCCACCAGCGCCGATTGCTGCAACGCAGCCCAAAGATTTGCATGGCTCACAGCACGTCACCCCGGTTCTGCCAGATGTTGGTCCATGGCGCCTGGCCATCGCCAGCCTGCCAGGCACTGAGCAGGCGCCAGCGCCCTTGCTGCTGGCCGCCCTCCCATTCGCCAAACAGCGCCATCGGCGCGCCGCCACCGAGCGCCTGCAGCTGCCAGGCCTGGTCATCGGCCACGGCTAGCGGCACCAGCGCCGGGGCCTTGTCGCCTTGCGGCCAGACCGCATACCACTGGCCAGCGCTGGTCTGCAAACGCGCCTGGCCGCACCATAGCGGCTGCACCGGCTGCAAGGGGTTGGCGGCCATGCGCTGGCTCAGCTGCACCAAGGCATCGCGCCATGCGGACTCAGCCAAGGGCGCGCCGGCGCCAGGCGCCAGCAGTTCGATATCAGCACCCGCAATCGCGCGCAGCGGCGCCTGGCCGGGGTAGAAATGCAGGCTGCCCCGGTAGCATTGCGCCGGCACCCAGGCGGTCTCAAAACCACGGCCGCCTTGCGCATAATCGAGCAGCCAGGCGATGCGCCCGCTGTGCTGGCCTTGCAGCCATACGCGGCGCTCCAGCAAGCGGCCTTCGCGCTCGATCTGGCGCAGGCCCACCACCCGCCAGTCATCGGCCAGCACCTGGCCGCGCGCCTGCACCTCGGCCTTGTCCAGGGGCCAGCCCAGCGCGGCCATCACATCGGCACGGGTCTCGGCGCCGAGGGCATCGCGGCGTGCCACCGCATCGGCCAGCAATTGCCAGTGGCCCAGCTGCACCAGCAGGTCACGCGACCATTGCGGGTGGCTGTCCACCAGCTCCCAGGCCTCCTTGATGCGGGCGGCCATGCCGCTGGCCTGCGCATCGACCATGCGCGCGGCCATGGTGTTCCAGTGCTGGCGCGCCTGCTGGTCGCCCGAGAGGTTGGCCAGGCCGTTGCGCAGCATGTCCTGCATCCACAGCTGCAGCTCCTGCATGCCGGCAGCCACCTTGTCCCAGCGCTTGTCGTCACGCTTGGCCTGCTGCTTGGCCAGCACCTCGGGATCGGGCGGGGGAGCTGCGGCAATGGCAGCGGCCTTGGCTTCTTTTTTCTCGGCTTTTTCAGCGCGGCTGTCCAGCCAGGCGCTGACCCAGGCGGGCGGCTCGGCTCTCTCGCCCACCTGGCCGGCTGCGCGCAGCAGCATCAGCGCCAGGCCATGTTTGCAGGGGAATTTGCGGCTCGGGCAGGAGCACTTGAAGGACGGCCCGCTCAGATCGACCTGGGTCTGGTAGGGCTTGGAGCCGCTGCCCTGGCATTCTCCCCAGGCTGCCGTTGCGTTGCAGCCCAGGCTGGGCCATTTGCTGGGGTTCTTCAACCCTTGTGCCGCCTTGGTGGAAGAGGCATCCGGTGACAGCGCCACCACCTCGGCTTCGGTTGCTAAGACACGTGACAAACCGCCTCCCCTTCCGTTCAATCTGTTAGTAATCCGCTTTATAGATTTATTGCTAGCGGCATTGCACGATTGTAGGCAGGGTGCAAGACGAAATGATGCAAGACGGGCCTCCGACCCGCCTGGCGTCTCACTTTTTTACAGATTTGCGGCGTTCCCAGGCCACCATCGTGAGGATGACGATGGCGGCGCTGAGCGAGATATGGCCGCACCAGGTGACCAGGCCCAGCGACCAGCCCTTGAGCCCGACGGCGATGGCCAGCGAGGCCAGCAACGCCAGCCAGCCGGCCAGGCGCAGGCCCCGGGTTTGGCCGGCTGGTAGTTCACGGCCAAACAGGTCGAGCTGGTGGCGGTCCATGGCCAGCGCCAGCAGTGCAAACGCGGGCAGCGACACCAGCTGAATGGCAAGGTGGTTCATGGCCGGGCCTCCTGCAGATCGGTGGCAATGGCAGCGGTGGCTGCCACCGCGCTGGCGGCCACAGCGTTGGCTGCCACAGCATTCGCTGCCACCGCATTGGCGGCCACCGTATTGACGGCCACCGCGCCCGTATCAGCAGCGCGCGCGGCAGGAGGCTGGCGCGGTGCCGCTGGGCGTGGCGCCGCCTGGCGCTGTGGCTTGAGCTTGGGTTGGTGGCGCCAGGTGCGCACCGCCAGCCAGGCATGCAGCGCAGCGAGCGCCAGCAAGGTCAGCTCCAGCCCGCTGAACACCCAGTCACCCTCAATCAGGCTGCGCCACAGCGGGCGGTCGGTGGTCAGCACATTGAGGACCGGCAGCAAGGCCAGCGCCGCGCATCCGGCCCAGAGCAGCTCCACCCAGGCGCGCTTGGCAGGCCGCAGCATGGCCCAGACCAGGCTGGCACCCCAGAGGATGAAGAACCAGTGGATCTCCCAGTCACTGCGTTTTTCCATGCCCAGCGGCAGCAGGCGGTTGGCCCAGAGCATGGCGGCCATGCCGATGCTCAGGCCCGCAATCGCTGCAATATTCAGCCGCTCCACCAGCCAGAAGCCAAAGTACGGCTTGTCCGGATGGGGCAGCTTGGTGCGGCGCTTGACGGTCCACATCACCAGGCCGGTGCCGACCATGGCAGTGCCCGCCAGACTGGTGAGGAAGTAGAGCCAGCGCACGGTGCTGTCGCCAAAGCGGCCCAGGTGCAGGGCGTACAGCACGCCCCGCGTTTCAGCCGCCGCGCCGACCTGGTCCTTGACCTCGAGCAGCTTGCCGGTGCTACCCTCGAACAGCATGTATTTGGGGCTGATCGACACGCGCTCGAAATCGCCATAGGTGACGATCACGCGTGCCGACGCATCGCCGGCATTGTTGACCGTGACGCGGCCAATGCGGTCCTCGCCCCAGCGCTGCTGGGCTTGGCGCACCATATCGCCCAGGGGCGCCAGCGGCGCGGCCACGCCACTGGGCTTGCCAGCGGGGATGAAGGCGCTCAGCTCGCTTTGCATGGCCTGGCGCTCGGCCTGGGTCTTGAATGCGGCGCTGCTGGCCCAGGGCATGGTCATGGCCATCAAGGTGACCAGGCCGGTATAGGTAATCATCGCGTGGAAAGGCAGCCCGAAGACCGACAGCGCATTGTGCGCATCCAGCCAGGAGCGCTGGCCCTTGCCCCAGCGGAAGGTGAAGAAGTCGACAAAGATCTTCTTGTGCGTGATCACGCCGCTGACAATGGCCACCAGCATGAACATGGCGCAGAAACTCGCCAGCCAGCGGGCCCAGAGCACGGGCATGTAATGGAACTGGAAGTGGAAACGGTAGAAGAACTCACCGCCCACGGTCTCACGGCCTGCCACCTTCTGGCCGGTCTGCGGATCGAACACCGCGCTGCCAAAGCCGCGCTCGCCCTTCTCGGGCTTGGCAATGCGCCAGAACGCGCTCACGACGTTGTTGCGCGCATCAGGCATGCCCAGGCTCCACTGGTTGCTGCCAGGGGCCACTTGCTCCAGCACCTGCGCCACGCGCGGTGCCACTTCAGCAGCATCGGGCACCACGGCCTGGTGGGCCAGCTCGGGCCGCATCCACTGCGAAATCTCTTCCTTGAAGTAGCTCACCGTGCCGGTGAGAAACATCGCATACAGAATCCAGCCCACCAGCAGCCCGGCCCAGATATGCAGGTCGGACATGGTCTGGCGGATGCCGCGTACGGCTGGCTTGCTCGGTTTGCTATCTTTTTTATCAATGGCAGTCATGCCGGAGTCACTCCATTCCATACCGGCCAGGCGGCCAGCAGCAGCGGTATTGCGGCCAGCAGCAGCCCCACCCAGGCACGGGTGGCCGAACGCACGGCAAACACCCAGATCACCGCGCCGGTGTAGACCAGAAAGCTGGCCATGGTGCCGGCCAGCACCGCCTGGGGTTTGGCCATCGGCAAGGCCAGCACCGCCACGCTGGCCACCGCCGCCAGCGCATAGCCGCCGCCAATGGCGGCAACGATGCGCGAGAGCAGCGGGCCGACCCGGCAGGCCTTGGCCAGCGCGGCGCGCAAGGCGCCGCTCAGCGCCTGGCTGGTCATTTGGCCGGGTTGGGCGTTGCCACAGGGCCAGCCGCCACAGGGGCCACGCCCTCAGGCTTCACATAGGTGACCGAGGTCACATAGCTCACGCCGTCGTACTTCTCGCCAGCGCGTTCGCCGGGCGTGCGGTCGTTGTGCTTGATCTCAGCCACATACTGGCCTTGCCATGGCAGGTCGAAATGCACCAGGCCTTGGGCATCGGTGTGGCCCTCTTTCATCCAGCCCGATTGGGTGACCAGCGCGACCTGGGTCTTGGCCAGCGGCTGGCCCTTGAACGTGGCCTTGAACTCACCGTCCTTGCCGGTCGGGGTCAGGTCCAGTGCCAGCTTGGGCTTTTGCGCAGCAAAGCCGGTGACCAGGCGTGCAGCGGGGTGGTACCAGTTGGTGACATCCTTGCCATCACGCTTGAACTTGGACAGCGGGTAGTTCGCGTCCTCCGCCACGATGGACTCGCCCGCCTGAACGCTGAAAGGCAGTGCAAAGCCATTGGCGGTCTTGTTGCCGGCAGCGGCCTTTTCTTCGCCCTTGGCGTTGATCAGCACGCCCTGGGGCTTGCCAAAGTGGTCCAGCAGGCCGGGGGACGCTTCGCGCAGGTTGTCGCCAAACTCGCCAAAGCGCAGCACCACGGCATGGTCTGCACCGGCGGGCTCGAGCCAGACCTGGTGGGCTTGGGCGGACATGGCCAGCACGGCCAGGCTCAGGGCAGACAGGGATTTCTTCAACATATGCTCTCTCTCCTTTTTTGATAAACATGCTGCAGGCGCCTTGTGCGCTCCCGCAGCCCACTCCCCAGAACCGGTGGGCAGTCTCTACGCAGCTGCGCGGAGACCACCCGCAGGTTCTCAAAAATCAACCGTTGCCGACAGCACCACGGTACGCGGTGCGCTCAAGGTCAGGTAGTTGTTGCCGCTGATCAACCAGACGTTCTTGCCCGTCAGGTTCTCGACATTGGCACGCAGCACCACCGCCTTGCCGCTGACCTGGGTGCGGTAGCGCGCGCCCACGTCCAAACGGGTCCAGCCCGAGAGCTTGAGGGTGTTGGCATTGCTGGCCCAGGCCGATCCGGTGTGGATCATGCGGCCGTTGACGGACAGGCCCTGCACGCCGGGCACATCCCAGTCGGCGCCCAGGTTGGCATTGATCTTGGGCACGCCGTAGGCATCGTTGCCCTGGTACTGCGCCGCCTTGGTGACCTTGGCGCGGTTGAAGGTGAGGCCCCCCATCAAGCGCAGACCGCGTTGCAGCTCGCCATAGGCGGCCAGCTCCAGGCCCCGGTTGCGCTGCTCACCATCAAAGCTGTAGATGTTGGTGGTCGGGTCGGTCATGCTGTTGGGGCGGCTGATCTGGAACAGGCTGGCCGTCGTCATGAAGCTGCCCCAATCCACCTTCACACCCGCTTCGTACTGCTTGGACTTGAACGGCGGAAACACCTCGCCGGCATTGACCGCCGTGTTGGGCGCCGTGGCACCACGCGAGAGGCCGGCCGTGTAGTTGCCGTAGACGGAGACCTGGTCATTGGCCTTGACCACCAGGCCGACCAGCGGCGTGGTCGCGCTCTTGGCGTAGCTGCTGGTCTGCGCGCCGGTGGCAGTGCTGAAGTTGCGCAGGTCCACCGTCTGGCGGCGCAGGCCCAGCGTCAGCAGCAGGCGGTCATCGGCCAGGGCCAGGGTGTCCGTCACCGCGATGCCGTAGTTGTGCGCCTTGGAGGCCTTGTTGGGCTCGGTGCGCGCGCCTTCGACCGGCGGCAAGGGCGCGGGGTTGTAGATGTTCGATGGCGACGTGGTCAGGCCAGCCACATAGGCGTTGCCGGACTCCTGGCGCAGGTCGGAGGCGCTGACCACCAGCGAATGCTTGATACCGGCGGTAGCGAACTTGGCACGCAGGCCCAGATCGGCGCTGCTGGTCTCGGTGTAGGAGTCATAGAAGCTGCTGCGCACCGTGAAGTCGCCGGCCGCATTCATCGACGTGGTCGTGGTCGGGAAAATCTGCTGGGCCTTGCCCTTGCGGTAGCCAATGCCGGCAAACGCCGTGACCTGGTCGTTCAGATCGACTTCGAGGCGCGAGGCGATGACCTTGTCGTCCAGCGACAGATCGGTATCGGGGAACCAGTTGCTGCGCGAATTAGGTGGCTTGGGCAGAGACGTGAGCGCCGGGTTGAAGCCGATCTGCGGGCGAAAATCTTCCATCTCTTCGCGCTGTGCATAGGCGTCGAGCGACCAGCGCAGATTGCTGCCCCGGTAGTCGACGGCGATTGCGCCCACGCCCAGCTTCTGGTCGCCACCCCGGATGCTGGCCTCGCCGCCGCGCGCTGCGCCATTGACGCGCACGCCCCACTCCTTGTTCTCGCCAAAGCGGCGTGAGATATCGACACTGGTGCCAAACTGCGCGCGGCCCAGGTACTGCAGGCCCACGCGGTTGAGCGGCTCTTCGCCCGCACGCTTGGTCTGCACATTGATGGCGCCGCCAATGCTTCCGCCCGGCGGCATGCCGCCCACCATCGCGCCCGGGCCCTTGAGCAGCTCGGCACGCTCCAGAATCTCGGCGGGCACGCGGCTGGCCGAGGTCAGGCCATAGAGGCCGTTGAGGCCCACATCGCCACCGCTGATGCCAAAGCCGCGCACCTGGATGTCTTCACTAAAGCCCTGCGAGGCGGTGGTCAGGCGCACCGAGGCGTCGTTGGCCAGCACTTCACCCAAGGTGCGGGCCTGCTGGTCAGCCACCGCTTCTGCGGTGTAGGCCACGGTGGAGAAAGGCGTGTCCATCACATCCTGGTCGCCCAGCATGCCAATGCGGCTGCCGCGCGCCTGCTTGCCACCCGCATAGGCCTCGGGGCGGTCGCCGGCACGCGTCGCGGGGGCCGTCACCACCACCGGGTTCAAGGCCACTTCGCCTGCGGTCTGGCCGTTGTCGATGACCAGGGTTGTGCCTTCGATGCGGGCCACCAGGTTGGTGTTGCGCAGCAGCTGGCGCACGGCATCCTGGGCGCTCATGCTGCCCTTGACGGCGGCGCCCGGGCGGCCTTGCACCAGCGCCGGTGGCGCCATCAGTTGCAGGCCAGCCTGGCGGGCCAGCTGGGCCAGCGCGCTGTCGAGCGGCTGGGCGGAAATATCAAAATCAGCGGCCGAGGCCGTGCCAGCCAAGGCGGCAATGGCCAGGGCAATCAGGTGGCGTTTGCAGGGGTGCGACATAGCGTAGGGTACTTTCCTCATGTGGTTCACAAGAGGTAATACGAACGAGACGCAGTTTTCCCTCAACGCCAGCGCAAGTATTTTTAAATGGCCGTCTGACAGCCCATAGTGCATGCGCGCCATCGCTCAACTCTGCGCCTTGCGCCGTGCGATCGTGATGCGGCGCGCCGCGCCCTGGCCTTCTTCGCGCACTACCACCGGCACACTGCGCGGCAGCAGCTGCAGCCAGGCGCGGGCATCGGCAATGCGCACCCGGCCAAAAATCGTCAGGTGTTCTGCATCCGGTGCCACCTGCAAGGGCACGGGGCAGTAACGGGCCAGGCGCTGCACCGCCAGGCCCAGCGGCTCGTGGCGGAAGTCCAGCCAGCCATTGCGCCAGGCCGCCACCTCTTCCGCGCTGCTGTCGCGACGGGGCGACTGGCCTGGCTGCCAGTCCAGGCTCTGGCTGCCGGTCAGCTCCCAGCCATCGCCGGCATCGGCCAGATCGCCATCGCTGCCGCGCTCTTGCACGCGCACCCGGCCCTCTTCCACGGCCACACGCAGCCCGCCCTGGTTATCGAGGGCCACTTCAAACCGGGTGCCCAACACGGTGATGCGGGCCGGGCCGGCATCGACGATAAAGGGCGCATCGGCATTGCGCGCCACCTTGAAGAAGGCTGCGCCATGGTGCATTTGCACATAGCGGCGGCTGCCGTAGTAGCGCACATCCAGGCGAGTCTGCGCATCCAGCGCAATGCTGCTGCCATCGGGCAAGGCCTGGTTCAGCTGGCGGCCGGTAGCGGTGCCCAGCTGGATCTGCCAGGTCACCACCTGGCTTTGGTACAGGCGCCAGGCCAGGCTGCCGCTGGCGCCCAGCCCTGCCACACCGAGCAAGGCCGACAGTGCGCGGCGCCGGCCCTTGCGCGGCAGCGCCTGCACGACGCCATCGCCGCGCCATTCGTGCAGGGCCGCCTCGATCGCATCCATGGCGCGCATGATCTCGCGCTCCACCGTCTTGACGGAGACGCCGTGCGCAGCGGCAATCGCCGCCTGCGATTCGCCATCGAGCCGGTCGGCCAGGAACATGCGGCGGCACCGCTCAGGCAGGGCGGCAATCGCGGCATCGACCGCCACCAGCGCCTCGCGCCGCAGGCTGGCCTCGGCCACATCCTGGCCCAGTGCTTGCACGCCAGCGCTGCTGTCATGCAGGGCGCTGTCAAAGCGCTCGGAAGTGCGCGCCGCCCGGCGCAAGTGGTCGATCACCAGATGCTCGGCCACCGTGTACAGATAGGCGCGTGGCGCTGGGTGCTGGCTCTGCGCCATCGGCCCCGCTTCCACCACGCGCAGCCAGGCGTCATGCACGATGTCCTGCGCCGATTGGCGGCTGCCGGTACGGCGTGCCACAAAGGCGATCAGCTCGCGATAGCTATCGCGAAAGGCTTCCAACGGGAGGGCGGACATGGCGGGGACGGGCGAGCAGTAAAAATGACAAGGCGCGCTAGTATATTACGAATGAGAATAAATCTCATTTGTTATATAAATTCTCTTTAAAAACAGGGTGTTAAATCGCCCACCCGTGGAGGCGGTTACTGCTGCCAGCGCAACCATTTTCCCGCTACGGATGACGCCATAAAAAACGCCTTGTACCGCTACATACAAGGCGTGTGGGTGGGCAAGAAACCACTTACAGATCGCGCTTGATCAAAGCCCCGCTGAACAAGACCGGCCCGGTCGGCCCCGTCTCGCTGGGCACGCCGCCCTTGGGCTCCAGGCTGACGGCCAGCGCAGGGACGGCCTGCACCTGGGCCAGCTGGGCCTGCAGTTGCGCTAGGCGCCCTTCGCCCATAACGCCCAGCGACTGCGGTGCGCCCTGCGCGGGCAAGGCCCACAGCTGCAGTGACCGGTCGGCGGCCTCCTGGTAGCCGCCCACGCGCTGCAGCACCAGCTGGCCCTGCCGGGCGTCAAAGGTCACCAGCATGGAAGCCTGCGCCTTGCCATCGGCCAGCACCGCAACATACTGCACCTGGGGGGCGGCCTGCAACGCAGTTTGGGTCTTTTGCAGCTCCGTCTGCAAGGCGGCCAGCTGCTGGCCTGCGCTGCGTTGCAGATTTTGCTGCGCATAGAGGCCAATGCCGATGGCGGCGACAGTGGCCACGGCACCGGTCAGCGCCAGCGAGCGCCACCAGCTAAGGGCCTTGGGGCTGCGGGCGTTGGCAGCGGTGCGCTGCTGCTCCATCGCCAGGCCCGCCTGGTCGGCATCGACCAGGTTCTGGATGCGGGTCCAGACGGCGGCATCGGGTTGCACGGGCGACTGCAACTCGGACAGCGCCGACCAGCGGCCCTGCCACAGCAGGGCGGCCGAGCGCACTTGCGGGTGGGCGCGGGCCAGCTGCTCAAAGCGGCGGCGGGCGCCGGCGCGCAAGGTGCCCAGCGCGTAGGCGGCGGCCAGGCGGTCGAGCAGTTCGGGGTGTTGTACCAGGTTCATCAGAGCACTCCTTGGCGCCTACACGTGGCGGGCCATGCACTTGCGCAGCTGCTCCAGACTGCGGCGCATCCAGGTTTTAACGGTGCCCAGCGGCAGCTGGAAGTGGCTGGCCAGCTCGCTGTGGCTCAAATCTCGCAAATAGGCCAGGCTCACGACCTGGCGCTGGGCCTGCTGCAGCCGCTCCATGCACTGCTGCAACACGGTCGCCTGCTCACTGGCCTCCACCGATTGCATGGGGCCTTGTGCCTCGTCGCCCTGCGGCAGGTCATCCATGTCATCGACAACCGCATGCTGGTCCAGCCGCTCGGCCTTGCGCCGGCGCAGAAAATCCAGCGCCCTGCTGCGCACCAGCATGCCCATCCAGGCCAGCGGCGGGCTGAGCGAATCGCGGTAACTGCCCGCGTTACGCCAGATGGCGACAAAGCTGTCCTGCAGCACGTCCTCGGCCCAGGCCTTGTTGCCCAGAATGCGCAGCGCCAGGCCATACAGCCGGGACGCCGTCTCGTCGTACAAAAGCCGGAGCGCCTTGTCCTCGCGGGCGGCTATGCGGTCTAACAAAAGCATCAGTTCAGTGTCAGTGGTCGGTGTGCGCATGCAAGCATTGTGGGGCGAAGGCCCGCTGACGGGTGTATCCGTTGTATTGCTGCCAAGCAGCAAGCGCCCGGGGGAAAGCCGCCTTGACCGGGCTAGGTCAGCCAGGGCCCACGCCCCCCCAAACTTTTATGCATCTGGCCGCTATACGCAGCAAGCCGCCGATTGGATGCAAAGCGATGCAGAAACGATGCAAAAAATAATCGCTGGCGCTGAATCCAAACCGCCTCGTTGTGCGTAGTGCTAAACGTAGACCTTGCACAGACGGGGTCGGACAACCGGAACACCCTATGACAACCACCGCCACCATCGCCTACCAGCCATTGGGCCCATGCGCCAGCGCCAGGAGGCTGCCATGCCACTGAACACCCCCATTGCGCGCTGGTACGGCTTGCGTGTCTGGCTGGTCGGCGCCAGCGCGGGCATCGGTCTGGCGCTGGCCGAGCAGCTGCATGCCGCAGGCGCGCGCGTGATCGTGTCGGCGCGCCGGCAGGAAGCGCTGGACAGCTTCGCCGAACAACACCCCGGCTGCCTGCCGCTGCCGCTGGATGTCACCGACCGCGACGCGGTCGTCAGCGCCGTGCACCAGCTGCTGGAGGACGGGCCGCTGGACCTGGTCTGCTACTGCGCGGGCGAGCGGCAGACCATGCGCGCCGATGACCTGGACCTCAATAGCTTGCTGCAGCACCGCGAGGTCAATCTGACCGGCGCCTTGCATGTGATCGCGGCCGTCACGCCCCACCTGCTCGCAGCGGCACGCGGTGGGCGCCAACCGCATCTGAGCCTGGTGGCCAGCGTGGCCGGCCTGCGTGGCCTGCCGGGCAACCTGGCCTATGGGCCCAGCCAGGCGGCACTCATCAACCTGGCTGAGACCTTGCAGCTCGAGTTGGTACCCCAGGGCGTGGGCATCAGCCTGGCCGTGGTCAAGCCCGGCCTGAGCGAGGCTTTCTTCACCGAGCCTCACCCCGCCAGCCTGCCAGTCTGGCCGCAGCCCGAGCAGGCAGCCAGCGCGATGCTCAAGGGCTGGGCCCGGGGCCACTTTCTGCTGGGCGTGCCCTGGCGCTCCCGGCTGAGCTGGCGCCCGGGCTACAAATCGACGGCATCCGGTCTGGTGGCCTGGGTGCGCCGCTTGCAAGGAAACTAAAGCATGCTGACCCTTCACCACCTGGAAACCTCGCGCTCGCAGCGCGTGCTGTGGCTGCTCGAAGAGCTGAACCTGCCCTATGCGCTGGAGACCTACCCGCGCAATGCCAAGACGCGCCTGGCGCCGCCAGCGCTCAAGCGCATTCACCCGCTGGGCCTCTCACCCATCCTCTGCGACCGGGGCCTGGTGATTGCCGAGTCTGGCGCCATCATCGAGTACCTGGCCGAGCGCTATGGCGCCTGGGCGCCGCCCGACATGGCCCACCTCGATCCGCCGCGCAGCAGCCCCGAGCATCTGCAGTGCCGCTACTGGATGCATTTTGCCGAAGGCTCGCTGATGAACTGGCTGCTGCTGCAGCTGGTGTTTGACAGCATCGCGGCCAAGCCCTTGCCGCTGCTGCTGCGCCCCGTCGTGCGCCCAGTGCTGCGCGGCCTGCGCCAGCAGGTGCACAAACAGCTGATCGCCCCGCACATGGAGGCGGCGATGGCCTATATGAACCACCACCTCGCCCACCAGCCCTGGTTTGCCGGCGAGCACCTGACGATGGCCGATTTTCAGATGGGCTTTGCGGTGGAAGCCGCACTGGCGCGCTGCGCCAACCCCGCCGACTGGCCACACCTGCATGCCTACCGCCAGCGCATGCAGGCGCGCGAAGCTTACCAGCGGGCGATTGCCAAGGGCGGGCCGGTGGTGATGAAGCTCTGAGCCACTGAACCCCGGCGCATGAAAAAAGGCCCTGCAGTGCAGGGCCTTGGGTCATGGGGCGTTGCGCAGATCAGCCCAGCCAGTGGCGGGCATTGCGCCAGACGCGCATCCAGGGGCTGTGGGCCGAGCGGTCGCCGTCGGTCCAGCTCATCTGCACATTGCGGAACACGCGCTCGGGGTGCGGCATCATCGCGGTAAAGCGGCCATCGGCGGTGGTGACCGCCGTCAGGCCGCCGGCCGAACCGTTCGGGTTGAACGGGTACTGCTCGGTCGCCTGGCCGTGGTTGTCCACATAGCGCATCGCGGCGATCACCGCATCGGCGTTGCCACGGAAGCGGAAGTTGGCATAGCCCTCACCGTGCGCCACGGCGATCGGCAGGCGCGAGCCGGCCATGCCTTGCAGGAACAGGCTGGGCGAGTCCAGCACTTCAACCATCGACAGGCGCGCCTCGAAGCGGTTGCTCTGGTTTTGCGTGAAGCGTGGCCAGTCCTGCGCACCGGGGATGATGTCGGCCAGCTCGGCAAACATCTGGCAGCCATTGCAGACGCCCAGGCCGAAGGTGTCCTTGCGGCTGAAGAAGGCCTGGAACTGCTCGGACAGCGGCTCGTTGAAGGTGATGGAGCGGGCCCAGCCAATGCCGGCGCCCAGGGTGTCACCGTAGCTGAAGCCGCCGCAGGCGACGATACCTGCAAAGTCACGCAGCTGGGCACGGCCCGTCTGCAGGTCGGTCATGTGCACGTCCACCGCTTCAAAGCCGGCTTCGCCAAAGGCGTAGGCCATCTCCACGTGGGAGTTCACACCCTGCTCGCGCAGCACCGCCACGCGGGGCTTGGCCCCCACGTTGACGAAGGGCGCAGACAGCGCTTCTTGCGGGTCGAAAGTCAGGTGTACATGCATGCCGGGGTCAGACGGCACACCGACCGAGGCGTGCTCGCTGTCGGCGCAGGCGGGGTTGTCGCGCTGCTGGGCAATCTTCCAGCTGACGGCATCCCAGACCTGGTGCAGATCGCTCAGGCTGGCGCCAAACACCTTCTTGGCATCGCGCCAGACCTGCAGCTCGCCCTTGCCCATGTCCATGCTGGACGAGGCCGGACGCGTCTTGCCCACGATGTGGCTGCAGGTGGACAGGCCATGCTCGCGCAGGGTCTGCAGCACCTCGGCGCTGTCGCTGGTCTTGACCTGCAGCACCACGCCCAGCTCTTCGTTGAACAGCGCACGCAGGGTCAGGTCTTCGCGGCGGCCCGATACCTGGGCGCCCCAGTTCTTGCCTTCGCCACTGTCCATGCGGCTGTCGGAGATGCCATCGCCTTCGGTGATTAGCATGTCCACATTCAGTGCCACGCCGACATGGCCGGCAAAGGCCATTTCTGCCACGGTGGCCAGCAGGCCGCCGTCGCCCTTGTCGTGGTAGGCCAGGATCTTGCCCTGGGCGCGCAGCGCGTTGACGGCGTCAACCAGGGCGATCAGGTCCTTGGCCTCGTCCAGGTCCGGCGTTTCATTGCCGCTTTGGCCCAGCACCTGGCCCAGGATGGAGCCACCCATGCGCATCTTGCCGCGCGAGAGATCGACCAGCACCAAGGTGGTGTCGGCCTCGTTGGCGTCCAGCTGGGGCGTCAAGGTGCTGCGCACATCATCGATGGACGCAAAGCCGGTGATGATCAGGCTGACGGGCGAGGTGACCTTCTTGGTCTGGCCGCCCTCGCTCCACTGCGTGCGCATCGACAGGCTGTCCTTGCCCACGGGGATGGAGATGTTCAGCTGCGGGCACAGCTCCATGCCCACGGCCTTGACGGTGGCGTACAGATCGGCGTCTTCACCGGGCTCGCCGCAGGCGGCCATCCAGTTGGCCGACATCTTGACCTTGGACAGCGCAATGGGCGCTGCCAGCATATTGGTGATGGCCTCGGCCACTGCCATACGGCCCGATGCGGGTGCATTGATCGCGGCCAGCGGCGTGCGCTCGCCCATCGCCATGGCTTCGCCCTTGAAGCCCTGGAAATCGGCCAGGGTCACGGCGACGTCGGCCACCGGCACCTGCCAGGGGCCGACCATCTGGTCGCGGTGGGTCAGGCCGCCCACAGCGCGGTCACCGATGGTGACCAGGAAGCGCTTGGAGGCCACCGTGGGGTGGGCCAGCACATCGATCACGGCCTTTTCCAGCGGCACGCCGGTCAGGTCGATGGCCGGCAGGCTGCGTGCCACGGTCTGCACATCCTTGTGCATCTTGGGCGGCTTGCCCAGCAGCACATCCATCGGCATATCGACCGGGAATTTCTGGTCGTCTGCGGTGGCCGCCGGGTCCTGCAGCACCAGCTGGCGCTCTTCGGTCGCCGTGCCGATGACGGCAAACGGGCAGCGCTCGCGCTCGCAAAACGCCGTGAACTGCGCCAGCGACTCAGGCGCAATCGCCATCACATAGCGTTCCTGGCTTTCGTTGGACCAGATTTCCTTGGGCGCCAGGCCCGATTCTTCCAGGTTGACCTTGCGCAGGTCAAAGCGGGCGCCACGGCCGGCGTCATTGGTCAGCTCGGGGAAGGCGTTGGACAGGCCGCCGGCGCCCACATCGTGGATCGCCAGGATGGGGTTGGCTGCGCCCTGCTGCCAGCAGTGGTTGATGACCTCTTGCGCACGGCGCTCGATCTCGGGGTTGCCGCGCTGCACCGAGTCAAAGTCCAGCTCGGCCGCATTGGTGCCGCTGGCCATCGAGCTGGCCGCGCCGCCGCCCATGCCGATGCGCATGCCTGGGCCGCCCAGTTGGATCAGCAAGGTGCCGGCGGGGAACAGGATCTTCTGGGTCTGCTCAGCATCGATCACGCCCAGGCCACCGGCAATCATGATGGGCTTGTGGTAGCCACGGGTGATGTCACCGACTTGCTGCTCGTACTCGCGGAAGTAGCCGGTCAGGTTGGGACGGCCGAACTCGTTGTTGAACGCGGCACCGCCCAGCGGGCCTTCGATCATGATCTGCAGCGGGCTGGCGATGTGCTCGGGCTTGCCGACCTCGCTGCCCCAGAGCTTGGAGACGGTGAAGCCGGTGAGGCCCGCCTTGGGCTTGGAGCCCCGGCCGGTCGCGCCTTCGTCACGGATCTCACCGCCCGCGCCGGTGGAGGCGCCAGGGAAGGGCGAGATGGCCGTCGGGTGGTTGTGGGTCTCGACCTTCATCAGCACATGGCTGGTGGCCGCTTGCTTTTGGTAGCTGGGCGCCGTCACGGCATCGGCCTGGGTATTGAACGGCGCGACAAAGCGCTCGACCTGGTGGCCTTCCATGATGGAGGCATTGTCCGAATAGGCGACGACGGTGTGCTGGGGCGATACCGCCTCGGTGTGGCGGATCATGCCAAACAGGCTCTTGTCCTGCGCCACACCGTCGATGGTGAACTTGGCGTTGAAGATCTTGTGGCGGCAGTGCTCGGAGTTCGCCTGGGCAAACATCATCAGCTCGACATCGCTGGGGTTGCGTGCCAGGCCCTTGAAGGCGTTTTCCAGGTACTCGATCTCGTCGTCGGCCAGCGCCAGGCCCCATTGCTTGTTGGCTTTTTCCAGCGCGCTGCGGCCGCCGCCCAGCACATCGACAAACTCCATCGGCTGGGCTTGCAGTGCAGAGAACAGCTGCTCGGCTTCGGCGCGGGTGGCGAAGACCGACTCGGTCATGCGGTCGTGCAGCAGCGCGGCGATCTGTGCGGTCTGCTCGGCGCTCAGCTCGGGCTTGCCGCCCAGCAGGCCGACCTTGAGCTCGATCCGGTATTCGGTCAGGCGCTCGATGCGGAACAGCGCCAGGCCGCAGTTGCGGGCAATGTCGGTGGCCTTGGAAGCCCAGGGCGAGATGGTGCCCATGCGGGGCGTGACGATGAAGGCCAGGCCGTCGCTGACGCCTTCATAGGGGTCGCCATAGGTCAGCAGGGCCGCTACGCGCTCGGCCTGGGCGCCGGCCAGGGGCTGCTCGGTGGCCACCAGATGCACAAAACGGGCAGCAATGCCCGTTATCTTTGGATGGATCGCCGTCAATGCGGTCTGCAGTTGTTGGGCGCGGAAGGAGCTGAGGGCGTTACCGCCTGGTAGCTGAGTCAGGTGCAGTGTCACGTGGCAGCCTATGTGGACTAGGAGGATGGGAAGAAAGCACGCATGCGCCTTGCCCACTGCTACGGGCGGACCGTGGCAGCACCATGACAAGGGCGGGATAACCCGGGATTCTACTGTGCCCCGCCAGGACACGTAGCCGCATGGACAACAGGCCAATGGCAGCAGTGGGATAATCATGGGCTATGACGATCAAAATCAATACCGAAGACGATATTGCGCAGATGCGCATCGCAGGCCGCCTGGCCTCGGAGGTCTTGGACTACATCACCCCCCACATCCAACCGGGTATCACCACCAAGCAAATCGATCTGCTGTGCGCCGAGGCGATGGAAAAGCAAGGCACCAAATCGGCCTGCCTGGGCTACCAGCCGCCAGGCATGACGCCCTACCCTGCCTATGTCTGCACCTCGGTGAACCACGTGGTCTGCCATGGCATCCCCAATGACAAGCCGCTCAAGAAGGGCGACATCGTCAATGTGGATGTGACCATCATCACGCCCGAAGGCTATTTTGGCGACAACAGCCGCATGTTCGTGATCGGCGAAGGCACGATTGCCGGCAAGCGCCTGTGCCAGCTGACCTTTGAAGCCATGTGGCATGGCATCGTGCAGGTCAAGAATGGCGCACACCTGGGCGATATCGGCCATGCGATCCAGAAGTTTGCCGAAGGCCAGGGCCTGTCGGTCGTGCGCGAGTACTGCGGCCACGGCATCGGCAAGGTGTTCCACGACGAGCCGCAGGTGCTGCACTACGGCCGCCCGGGCACCGGCGTCGAGCTCAAGACCGGCATGATCTTCACGATCGAGCCGATGCTCAACCTGGGCAAGAAGGACATCAAGGACCTGGGCAATGACGGCTGGACCGTCATCACCAAGGACCACAGCCTCTCGGCCCAGTGGGAAGTCGAAGTGCTGGTGACCGACACCGGCTACGAAGTGCTGACCTGGTCGGAAGGCTCGCCCACGCCACCCAGCTTTGTGACCAGCACCAAGTGCTGATCGGGCGCTGATACTGCACCGATAAATCGCTGCGCGCGTGCCGGGCCTGCCCGGCACCAGCCCACACCAAGGCGGCACTGCAACCAGCATGCCGCCTTGGTCGTTTCTGGCACTCCCGCCTCCTCCATGCCCCCATTTGGTGCGTAGTGGCATGGAATGTGCTTACTCGCTGCTGCTGTTGATTGCTATGGCACACTGCCAACGACAGCATAGTTAGGCACCATGAACGATCCTCGCATTCCGCAGCTGCGCGAGCAGTACCAGGCGCAACGCAGCGCCCTGTTTGATGACATCATGGCCGGGGGCAGCAGCACCCGGGGCATACAGACCCAGCTGCGCAAGCTCTCGCAGCTGGCCGATGGGCTGCTGCGCGATCTCTGGCACCTGGCCGGCCTGCCCGGGCGCCTGAACCTGGTGGGGGTGGGCGGCTTTGGCCGGGGCAAGCTGTTTCCCTACTCCGATATCGATGTGCTGCTGCTGCTGCCCGAAGGCACCGATCCGGAGCAGGACAGCGAATTGCGCACCGCGATCGAGCAGTTCATCGGCTCGTGCTGGGATGCCGGGCTGGAAATTGGCTCGAGCGTGCGCACCATCAGCCAGTGCATCAGCGAAGCCCAGGCCGATGTGACGGTGCAGACAGCGCTGCTGGAGTCGCGCCGCATCATTGGCTCGCCCCGCCTCTACCACCTGTTCCAGGCGGCGCTGGCCCAGTCCATCAAGCCCGATGCCTTTGTCGTGGCCAAGGTGCTGGAGATGCAGCAGCGCCACAACAAGTACGAGAACACCGTCTATGCGCTCGAGCCCAACTGCAAGGAGTCGCCCGGCGGCCTGCGCGATCTGCAGCTGATTCTGTGGCTGGGCCGTGCCACGGGCCTGGGCAGCCGCTGGAAGGAGCTGGCCGACAAGGGGCTGGCGACCGTCTACGAGGTGCGCAACCTGCAGCGCAACGAGGACCTGATCTGCCTCATCCGCGCGCGGCTGCACATTGTGGCGCGGCGCCGTGAAGACCGGCTGGTGTTCGACCTGCAGACGCCGGTGGCCGAATCCTTTGGCTTCAAGACCATCACGCCGGCCGGCCAGCGCTTTCCCAAGCGCGCCAGCGAGGAGCTGATGAAGCGCTACTACTGGGCTGCCAAGGCCGTGGCCCAGCTCACGCAGATCCTGATGCTGAACATGGACGAGCGCCTGCACCCGGGCAACCACACCTTGCGCCGCATCGATGACGAGTTCTACGACAAGGCCGGCCTCATCGAGGTGGCCGACGACGAGGTCTACCAGCGCAACCCGCATGCCATCTTGCGCACCTTCTTGCTCTACGAGACCGAGCCGGGCTTGAAGGACCTGTCGGCCCGTACCTTCCGCGCGCTCTACCATGCGCGCCAGCTGATGGATGCGCAGTTCCGGCGTGACCCGGTCAACCGCGCCACCTTCATGCAGATCCTGCAGCAGCCCCATGGCATCACCCATGCGATGCGGCTGCTCAACCAGACCTCGGTGCTGGGGCGCTACCTCTGGCCGTTCCGCCGCATCGTGGGCCAGATGCAGCACGACCTGTTCCATGTCTACACGGTGGACCAGCACATCCTGATGGTGTTGCGCAATGTGCGGCGCTTTTTCATGGCCGAGCATGCGCATGAGTACCCGTTCTGCTCCCAGCTGGCCGCTGGCTGGGACAAGCCCTGGATTCTGTACTTGGCCGCCCTGTTCCACGATATCGGTAAGGGCCGGGGTGGTGACCATTCGGAGATCGGTGCGCTCGAAGTCAAGCGTTTTTGCCGCGACCACCAGATTGCCAAGGAAGACCGGCAGCTGGTCGAGTTCCTGGTGCGCGAGCACCTGACGATGAGCCAGGTCGCGCAAAAGCAGGATACGTCCGACCCCGAGGTGATCACCGCCTTTGCCCAGCGCATGGGCAATGAGCGCCGGCTCACCGCCCTCTACCTGCTCACCGTCGCCGATATCCGTGGCACCAGCCCCAAGGTCTGGAATGCCTGGAAAGGCAAGCTGCTCGAAGACCTGTACCGCTCGACGCTGCGCGTACTGGGCGGGCGGGCACCCGATGTGGCCGCGCAGGTGGAAATCCGCAAGCGCGAAGCGCTGGTGCTGCTGGCGCTGTCGGCCCAGCCCCATGAATCGCAAAAAGCGCTGTGGGATACGCTGGGCCTCGATTATTTTCTGCGCCACGAGGCCGCCGATATCGCCTGGCATACGCGCCACCTGTCACGCGCCGTGGGCAGCAAGGCCACCTTGGTGCGTGCGCGCCAGTCGCTGGCCGGCGAAGGCCTGCAGGTGATGGTGTATGCGCCCGACCAGCCCGATCTGTTTGCCCGCATCTGCAGCTATTTCGACCAGGCGGGTTTCTCGATTCTGGACGCGCGCGTGCACACCGCCCTTAACCGCTATGCGCTCGACACCTTCCAGGTGGTGGCAACCGATGCACCGCAAAGCTACCGCGAGCTGATCAACCTGGTCGAGAGCGAGCTCACCCGCGTGCTGGTGGCCGCCCAGCCGCTGCCCGAGCCCGCGCAGCGCCGCGTCTCGCGCCGGGTCAAGAGCTTTCCGGTGGCGCCGCGCGTGCTGCTGCGCCCCGATGACAAGGGTCAGCGCTGGCTGCTGTCCATCTCGGCGGCAGACCGCGCAGGCCTGCTCTACACCGTGGCACGCATCCTGGCGCGCCACCAGCTGAGTGTGGAGCTGGCCAAGATCAGTACCTTGGGCGAGCGCGTGGAAGACAGCTTTTTGCTGCAGGGCCCGGAGCTGCAGAACAATGTGAGCCAGATCGCGATCGAGACCGAGCTGCTCTGGGCACTGGCCGCAACGGGCAGCGGCGCGGCCGGTTGACCGTTAAGGCGGACCCGGCTCAGTCGTCCTCGGCCGCGCTGATACCGGGAAACAGCAGCTCGGTAAAACCGAACTGGCTGAAATCGCGCACCCGCATCGGGTAGAGCTTGCCCCAGAGGTGGTCGCATTCATGCTGCACCACCCGGGCATGGAAGCCCTCGGCCTCGCGGTCAATCGGGTCGCCATACTGGTCAAAGCCGGTGTAGCGGATCTTGCGCCAACGCGGCACCATGCCGCGCAGCCCGGGCACCGACAGGCAACCCTCCCAGTCGTCTTCTTCCTCGTCCGACAAGGGCGTGATCACCGGGTTGATCAGCACCGTGGGCGGCACCAGCGGGCGGTCCGGGTAGCGCGGGTTGCGATCGGGCGAGCCGAAGAACACCACCTGCAGGTCCACCCCGATCTGCGGCGCCGCCAGGCCCGCGCCGTTGGCGTCGCGCATGGTGTCGAGCAGGTCCTGCACCAACTGGTGCAGCGCATCGGTGTCAAATTCGGTCACAGGCTGCGCGGTGCGCAGCAAACGGGCATCGCCCATTTTCAAGATTGGATAGATCGCCATGCCGGCATGGTAGCGCAGCGCGCAAGCCCGTCTGGCGCCTTTTGCCACCCAAAACACCGGCGCCTCAGCGCAGCAAGATGCCCACCCCCCTTGCCCAGCATCAAGACACTGTTATGCGGCGCGATGCACAATGCTGGACCATGAACGAGCCCGGAGCCTCTTCCACCGCGCTGCCAGACCTGCAGACACCGGCCTACTGCCCCATCCGCAGTCCGGTCTTGCGCTGGCTGCTGCTGTTGGCGGCTGTGGCCTGCCTGGCTATGGGCATCATCGGCATTTTTGTGCCAGGGCTGCCGACCACGGTCTTTGTGCTGATGGCCGGGGCTTGCGCGGCGCGCAGCTCGCCGCGCCTGCATGCCTGGCTGTGGCGCCACCGGCTGTTTGGCGGCATGCTGCGCAACTGGGCGGCGGGCGGTTTTGTCAGCCGCAAGGCCAAATGGAGCGCCAGCATCACGATGGCGCTGTGCGCCGTCATCATGCTGCTGGTGCCAGCGCCTGGCTGGGCCAAGCTGTTGTCGATTGGCTGCATGGCCTGCGTGCTGGCCTGGCTGTGGTGCCGGCCCGAGCCCCCTGCGGCGCCGTGAGCCCAGCGCTGCGCGGCAAAAAATGACCTCGCCCGTTTTTCAGGGCAAAAATTCGTTCTATAATCGCAGTCTTGTTCCTCAATAGCTCAGTTGGTAGAGCGCCGGACTGTTAATCCGTAGGTCCCTGGTTCGAGCCCAGGTTGAGGAGCCA